>DATKAS010000241.1:0-22335 GCA_035497855.1 Acidimicrobiales bacterium | reverse complement strand
GTCAGCGAGCGGGTCGTCGCTCGATCCGATCCGGTCACGGTGGCGACGTGGCTGAGCACTGGCGCTGCGGTCGCGATGGCGGTGCGGTGCGGATTCGACGGTGGTGTCGATGTGCCCGCACACCTGCGCGTCCAGTCGCTCGCCGCTGGGGTTGCCGCGGCGGTTGCGTTCGCGCTGCTGCTGATGGCACTCGGCAAGCTCGGCGCGGGTCCGACCTCGATGCTGCTGCTTCTCGAGCTCGCTTGCGTCGTGGTGCTGTCAGCCGTGTTCCTCGACGAGGCGCTCGACCCCGTGCAGCTGCTCGGTGGCGCGCTGATCGCGGTCGCCGCCCTGATCATCGTGCGTGCCGGCGTGACGGCCGGACACGCCGAGCTCGCTCCGGAGCTAGTGACGGACGGCCATGTCGATGACCGTGGCGCCGTTGAGCGGCGGTGAGTCGCCGTAGCTCTTCGCGTCACCGAATGCGAACACCTTGCCCTTGTCGGTGACGATCCAGTAGCCGTCGCCGGTGTCGGTTGCCCGGAGCGTGACCGTCTTCGGTGTGCTGCACAGGCCGAGCCCGGGCACCGATCCGTGGAACGGCACGCCGAAGGAGAACACGCCGCCGTCCTGCGCGTAGAGCCAGTACCCATGCCCGGCGGTGCCGAGCGCGAGCGAGATGATGGGCGCGGCGAGCGCGAGTGACGTGGCGTCGCCGGCATTCTTCGCGTCGCCAAACGGCAGCACGTCCCCCTTCGCCGTCACGAGCATGTAGCCATCCCCGCTCGCGGTGGACGACATCGAGATGACCGCCGAGCTCGGTGGTCGAGCGCCCGCGGACCCGAAGAAGGGCACGCCGAAGGAGAAGATGCCCCCGTCCGACGCGAGCAGCCAGTAGCCGGCGCCGCTCGGTGTCGGCTCGAGCCGGCGTACGGGGCCGTTGAGGCGCGTCCCGCTCATGTCGCCCCGCTTCACCGCGTCGCCGAACGCGTAGACCTTGCCCTTCTGGTCGACGATCCAGTACCCCTCACCCGACGGGGTCGATTGCAGTGACACAGGCGGCGTTGTCACCTTCAGCGTCGAGAGGTCCCCGAGGTTCGGCGCGCCGAACCCGAACACGTGTCCCGCCGAGTCGAGCAGCCAATAGCCGCGGCCCGACGCGGCAGACGGGGTTCCCGTCGGAGCCGTCGCGGCGAAGCACACCGCGTTCGAGTCCGCCGGCGGTTGCGCCACGGACGTGCCTCCGCCGTTCGCGTAGATGGCCTCGATCGTGTCGTGTACGAGGGTCGCCATCGCCGCGGCGCCCTTCGCGTTGAGGTGCAGACCGTCACTCACCATGCCGCTCGGGATGGTGTTGGCCACGGCGTTCCAATCCGCGATGCGCATGTTCGGATACTGCGTCGCCTTCTGGCGCAGGACGTCGTTGTCGCTCTTGTAGTACGGCCGGGCCTCGTGGATCGTGAGCCACACCACGTACGGCACACCATCGAGCGCCTTCATCACCGCGTCGACACGCTGGCCGTACAGCGTCGGGTTGCCGCCGTCGTTCGTGCCGAGCTGGATGACGACGATGTCGTGGATGTCGGAACGCCTCGCGGTTGCGATCTGCGCGCCCGCGAGCGTGGAGCGGTTCACCTGCGCGTCGAACGTGAGATCCCAGCCGGTGAGCTGTTGCTCCATCGCCGCCTTCGAGCCGAGCATCACCGAGTCGCCGAGCATGAAGACGGCGCGAGCAGGTGCCGCATTCGCAGGCTGTGTGAGGACCGGGAGGCCGATGACGGCGAGGCAGGCAAGCACGGGCGCGGCAACGAGCCGCAGAAGTGCACGGGCCATGGGCACCATTCTTGCCGTCGGGCGCGCGGTCACCCCAAGTCACCCCCGCTGATCTGGCCGTTCTCGGCTGCCGCGACGGCAGGCCGAACTCGCACGAGATACCACGCGGAGACACAAAGGCCGACGAGGTTGAACAACACGCCGATCCCGCAGGCGGCGACCCAGACGACCCTGCTGCGCCCGGCGAGGGCGAAGGCCCACTCCGGACGCCGGGCAGCGTCGAGCAGCGCCCACACCGACAGCGCCAGCGGGATCGACACGATGACGATCGCGACGACGGTGGTGAGGAGGGTCACGCTTCTAGTTCAGCCCATCTCCCACACGAGAACCTCGGCCCCGTCCACCCCATCGGCGGTCAGGCGCAGCTCCCCGGCAGCCGTGAGGCGCACCGCGTCACCCTCGACGAGCAGGCCGGCACCCTCGAGCGTGACGTCGCCGCGAGCGACGAAGAGGTGCACCCACTGCGCGTCGGGCACGGTGATCGTCTCGCCGGGCGCGAGGCGTCCCGCCCACAGCACCGCGTCGCGCTGGCGGATCGTGATCGCTGCGTCATGGCCCTTCCCGGACGCAACCGGGACCAGCCCACCCTTCGCGAGCTCGCCGTTGATGTCGAGCTGCTCGTAGGAGGGATCGATGCGGTCGGTGTCCGGCGGCACCCACATCTGGACGAAGTGGACGTCCTGGTTCCCGCTCGGGTTCATCTCGGAGTGCCAGATGCCGGTGCCCGCGCTCATCCGTTGGGCCAGGCCCGGGTAGATGATCCCCTGGTTGCCCTCGGAGTCCTTGTGCTCGAGCTCGCCGGTGAGCACCCACGTGACGATCTCCATGTCCTGATGGGGATGCGTCGAGAAGCCGGTGCCCGCGCGGACGCGGTCGTCGTTGCTCACGAGCAGGAGGCCGTGACCCACGTTGTCGGGGTCGTAGTGGTGTCCGAAGCTGAAGCTGTGCCGGGAGTCGAGCCACGGGATGCGCGTGTGGAACCGGCTGTCGGCCGAGCGGATGTCGATCATCTGGTGACCTCCTGGGTCGTTGCAAATGCAATCAACGCCTGAGGGCGATCGCTATTCCGTGAGCTTCGTGAGCGCTCGTCGCAGAGCCGCTACGTCGCGGCCATCCAGCTTGCTGGCGAAGTGCTCCTCGATCCCCCGCAGGTGCACCGGGGCGGCACGCCGCAGGGTCGCTCGTCCCTCGGGGGTGAGCACGGCGATGGTGCCTCGGCCGTCGTCGGTGCTCGGCTCGCGCTCGACCATCCCCGCAGCCTCCATGCGGTCGATCTGGCGGGTGAGGCTGCTCCGCGGGATGACGAGCCGTGCAGCGAGCTCTTGCATCCGCAACCGTCCCCCCGCTTGGGACAGCTGGTACAGCACGTCGTACCACCCGAGCGAGAGCCCTCGTTGCTCGGCGAGCTCGTGTTCGAGCCGATCGATGATGCGGGCATACGCGACGAGGAACGCGCGCCACACGTCGAGCCGGCTCTTGGCCGGCCGGGAGTCGGTCATCTCAGCTCGTCGACTTGAGCGCAGCGGCGAAGGCCGCGAGCGCTGTCGCGATCTCTGCCTCAGTGACCACGAGCGGCGGCATCCAGCGCAGCACGTCGTTGTTCGTCCCCGCGTTCATGAGGATGAGATGCCCTTCGGTGAGGCAGTGCGCCTGCACGGCGGCGACACGCGCGGGATCTGCGAACTGCGAGCCGACCATGAGCCCCCAACCGCGGACGTCGACGATGCCACCGTCGTGACGGGCGACGTCGGCGAGGCCGGCACGAAGCTGCTCGCCGCGCGCGTTCACGTTGTCGAGGAAGCCGGGCTCGGTGAGCACGTCGATCGTCGCAAGCGCCGCCGCGCACCCGATCGGGTTTCCCCCGTACGTGCCGCCGTGACTGCCCTTCGGCCACTTGCTCATGAGGTCGTCCGACGCGCCGATGGCGGAGATCGGGAAGCCCGAGCCGAGGCCCTTCGCGAGCACCATGACGTCGGGCCGCACGCCATAGTGCTCGACGGCGAACATCTTGCCCGTCCGGCCGAAGCCGGTCTGTACCTCGTCGGCGACGAACAGGATGCCGTGCTCGCGGCAGATCGCTTCGAGGCCTTGCAAGAACGGCACCGGCGCAGGGAGGTAGCCCCCTTCGCCGAGCTCGGGCTCGATGACCATCGCTGCGGTCTCGCTCGGCGCGGTCTGCGACTTGAGAAGGTGGCGCACCTGCTCGAGGCACCAGTCGCTGTGCGCGGCGTCAGCCGGGAACGGCGCGACGAACACACCGGCGGGCAGCGGTGCGTGCCCCGCTCGGTAGCTGGTCTTCGAGGTCGTCATGGCCATCGTTTGATGCGTGCGACCGTGGAAGCTGCCTTGGAAGACGATCGTGTTCGGCCGCCCCGTGGTCTGCTTCGCGAGCTTCACCGCTGCCTCGGTGGCCTCGGCTCCCGAGTTCGCGTAGAAGAACCGATCGATGCCATCGGGCGTGATCTCCGCCAGCCGATCGGCGAGCTGGTCGAGCAACGGATGGCGGTAGCAGTTCACCTGTGCGTGGATGAACTTCGTCGCCTGCTCTTGGATCGCCGCGACGACCTTCGGGTGGCAGTGTCCGGTGCTCACGACGGCGATGCCCGCGGAGAAGTCGAGGTACTCCTCGCCGTCCACAGTGGTGACCCACGCGCCCTTCCCGGACGCGACCTGCAGGTCGGTGACCTGGAACCAGACGTCGGAGAGATGCGATCCCATCCCGGGATCGTAAACCCGACCCCTCAGCCAGCGGGATGGTCAGGCGGCGGCGAGCTCGGCCGCGGGGGCGAGCGCGATGTCGAGCACCTCGTGCACATCTTCGGCGAGGTGGAACGTCATCACGGCCCGCACGCGCTCGGGCACGTCGTCCAGGTCGGGGCCATTGCGCTTCGGGAGCACGACTTCGGTGAGCCCGGCGCGGTGCGCCGCGAGCACCTTCTGCTTCACGCCACCGATGGGCAGCACCCGACCCTGCAGCGTGACCTCGCCGGTCATGCCGAATTCGGCCCGCACGGGTCGACCCGTGAGCAAGCTCACGAGCGCCGTGGTCATCGTGACGCCTGCCGAAGGACCGTCCTTCGGCACTGCGCCCGCGGGGACGTGCACGTGGAAGCGGCGCTCGAGTGCGCTCGGCGCGATGCCGAGCTCGACTGCGTGCGCCCGCACGAACGAGAGCGCGATCTGCGCGGACTCCTTCATCACGTCGCCGAGCTGGCCGGTGAGCGTCAACCCGGGCTCACCGTCGGACGCCGAGGCTTCGATGAACAGGACGTCGCCGCCCGTGCCGGTGACCGCGAGGCCAGTCGCCACACCAGGTGTCGCTGTGCGCTCAGCGGCCTCGGCGAAGAACTTCGGGCGGCCGAGCGCGGGCTGGATCGCGACGGTGTCGACGTGGACCGGCGTGATCGTCGGATCGGTCGCGACCTTCGATGCGACCTTGCGCAGCACCTTCGCGAGCTCGCGCTCGAGGTTGCGCACGCCCGCCTCGCGTGTGTAGTCGGTGACGACGAGACGGATCGCGTCGTCGTCCACCTCGACGTCGTCTGGCTTCAGCCCGTTGCGCTCGAGCTGTGCTGGCAGGAGATGGTCACGCGCGATGACGACCTTCTCGTCTTCGGTGTAGCCGTCGAGGCGCACGACCTCCATCCGGTCGAGCAACGGTCCGGGGATCGTGTCGGCCACGTTCGCCGTCGCGATGAACACAACGTCGGAGAGGTCGAGCTCGACTTCGAGGTAGTGGTCGCGGAACGTGTGGTTCTGCGCGGGATCGAGCACCTCGAGCAACGCCGACGAGGGGTCGCCTGACCACCCTCCGGCGCTGAGCTTGTCGACCTCGTCGAGGAGCACGACCGGGTTCATCGTGCCCGCCTCGGTGATCGCACGAACGAGACGTCCCGGCTGCGCACCGACGTACGTGCGGCGGTGGCCACGGATCTCGGCCTCGTCCCGCACACCGCCGAGAGCGACGCGGACGAACGAGCGCCCCATCGCACGCGCGACCGACTCGCCGAGCGACGTCTTGCCGACGCCTGGCGGCCCGATGAGCGCGATGATCGCTCCCGCCCCCCGGCGGCCCTGGCCTTCGCGGGGCTCGCTCATGCCCCGCTCGGCGCGCAGCTTGCGCACGCCGAGGTACTCGACGATGCGGTCCTTGACCTCATCGAGACCGGTGTGGTCGGCATCGAGCACGGCGCGAGCCTCGACCATGTCGAGTCGATCCCCTGAGCGCTTGCCCCACGGCAGCTCGAGCACGCGGTCGAGCCACGTGCGGATCCAGCTCTGCTCGGGGCTCTGCCCACTGCTGCGCTCGAGCCGGTCGATCTCGCGCTCGACCTGTGCTCGCACGTTCTCCGGCAGCGGCAGCGCTGCGGCCTTCGCTCGGTAGTCGTCGAGCGCGTCGTCGTCGCCCTCGCCGAGCTCCTTGCGGATCGCAGACATCTGCTGACGCAGCAGGAACTCGCGCTGCGCCTTGTCCATCCCTTCGGCGACGTCGTTGCGGATGCGTTCTGCCATCATCAGCTCGCCGAGCGTCTGGCGTGCCCACTCCGAGACGAGGCGGAGACGCTCGTCGACATCGATCGCCTCGAGCACCATGAGCTTCGCGTCGCTCTCCTGATCGGACCACGACGTCACCGCGTCGGCGAGCGCGCCCGGCTCGTGGACCGTGCGCAGGATCTCGGGGAGCCGCCGCGACCGCCGCTGCTCGGCGATCTGCTCGAGCACGGCGCGGAGCTCGCGCGTCGCGTCGCGTTGCGCAGCAGTGGGAGCCGGGTCGTCGACGGGCTCGGCACTGACCCACAGGCCGTCGCCTGCAACCCCTGCGCCGATCACCGCGCGCCCGACGGTGCGCAGGATGGCGGCGACGGTGCCGTCGGGGAGCTCGCCCATGTTCTCGACGTGCGCCACCGTGCCGACCCTGGCGTAGCGGGAGTCGACCTGCGGCACGAGAAGGACCCGCCCGTCGCTCTGCCGAGCCTGCTGCGCGGCACGGCGGCCGTCGTCGGCATCGATCGCGAGGGTCACGACGGCGCCGGGGAGCACAACGGTGCTGCTCAGAGGCACCACGGGGAAGGTCACCGATGGGGTCGTGCGAGCGTCACTCATGACCCGAGGGTACCGATCGCAAGCACCATTACAACATTACGAACCTGGTGTCCGGCGGCACACCACGGACGACGAAACGGGCCGACGTCGCGGAGAGGTGGCGAAGGTCACGCTCCCTGACGTGTCCGTCGTCCCGGTCGCGAGGCACCCTTGCGACGGCCAGGTGATCACCGCCCGAATCGCGGGGACCTGAGCCGGCGGGCTGGTGGCGCAACGTCCCCCCGTCGTGGCGGCCAGACCGGCGGCAAGCGCAGGCGGCCCTGATCCACCCCGGAGGTTCTTTCATGCGCCTGCGCGCGCGCCTACTCATGCTCATCGCGGTCGGGTTGGTCCTCATCACGACCAGCTGCACGCCCTCCCTCGCCGCGATCCAGACCGAGTTCGCGGCCCGCGGTGCGAACGATGCCGAGCAGACCGATGCCGTGCGCGTGGCGGCGTGCGAGTCAGGTGGGGGCGATCCGCTCGGCATTCAGCCGGACGTCGTGTCGCATGGCAACTACGGCATGTTCCAGATCAACTGGACTGCGCAGCGCAACCGCGTCGAGCGACTCGGCTACACGAAGGACCAACTGCTCGATCCGGTCGTGAATGCACGCGTCGCTGCCGATCTCTGGTTCGATCTCGGTCGACGTTTCGGCACGACCGCAGGATGGTCGTGCGCGCGCATCACTGGC
This sequence comes from Acidimicrobiales bacterium, assembly GCA_035497855.1. GTDB lineage: Bacteria > Actinomycetota > Acidimicrobiia > Acidimicrobiales > DATKAS01 > DATKAS01. The sequence continues at coordinate 14,746 of DATKAS010000241.1, read as the reverse complement.
GTGCACTGAGCGCGTCGTTCCACGAGACGCGCGCCTCGAGCAGCTTCCGGTAGGGCATCAAGAGCTTGGGCACGCTCATGCCGAGCGCACCGACGAGTCGACCTTCGCGGCCGTACAGCGCGACGAACTTGCGCTCGTCCACCGATCCGTGCACGACCTTCACCTCGTCTTCGCCATGCGCGCGTCCGAGGAACTGGATGCGGGTGTCGTATTGATCTGACCAGAAGAACGGCACGGGCGCGTACGGCACACCGTTGCCGGGACCGAGCAGAAGGTTGCTCGCCGCGGCAGCACCTTGCTCGTTCGCGTTGGTGAAGTGCTCGACGCGCATCTCCTCGCCGAAGAGTGGGTTCGGCCACCGCGCGACGTCGCCGGCGCAGTAGACGCCGGGCGGTCCCGCGGCGAGCGTCTCGTCGCACACGACACCGTCGCGGATGGTCAACCCCGATCCTTCGAGCCAGCTCGTGTTCGGGATGACACCGATGCCGACGACCACGACTTCCGCGTCGAGGGAGGATCCGTCACTCAAGCGCAAGCGCTCGACGCGCCCTGCACCCTCGATGGCGTCGACGCCGGTGCTCGTGCGCACCTCGACCCCGTGATCGGCGTGCACGGCAGCGCACGCCGCTCCCATGTGGTTGCCGAGCGCGCGCACGAGTGGGACGGGGAGGGCCTCGAGGATCGTCACCTCGAGCCCGCGCTTGCGAGCTGTCGCAGCGACTTCCGCGCCGATGAAGCCCGCGCCGATCACGACCACCCGGCTCGGCACCTTGTCGAGCTCGGCGCGGAGCGCGAGCGAATCGTCGATGGTGCGGAGCTCGTAGATGCCTTCGAGGTCGGGAGTCCCGGGGATGCGCCGTGGCGTCGCACCCGTGGCGATGATGAGGCCGTCGTAGGGGAGCACGTCGCCATCGTCGAGCGTGACTGTCTGTGCCGCGACGTCGAGCGCGATCGCGAGTCGGCCGAACCTGATGTCGAGGTCGAGCGGCTCGTAGTCGGCGTCCTTGCGCAGCTTGATCGCTTCGTGCTCGAGGTCGCCTGCGAGCACGCGCTTCGACAACGGCGGCCGGTCGTAGGGGAGGTGGGCCTCGCCGTTGACGAGCGTGATGGTGCCGTCGAAACCTTGGAGGCGGAGCGTCTCAGCGGCTCGGAGGCCAGCGAGCGACGCACCGGCGATCACGACGTTCTGGAGCATGTGCCAGCCTCTCACCCGATCGCGATGAGGACGACTCCGATCGCCGCGATCGAGAGGCCGATCACTTGCGCGCGGTGGAACCGCTCGTGCAGCACCGCTCGCGCGAGCAGCACTGTGCTCGCCGGGTACAGCGAGCTCACGGCGCCGACGATCGAGAGCAACCCGCTGCGTGCGGCGACGAGGAAGACGCCGTTGGCCGCGGCATCGAACAAACCCGCCCCCGCGATCAGCGGCAGTGCCCTCCGCGACGGCGGATCACGGCGTGCACGCGGGATGAACAGCAGCACGAGCGCGAGGAAGGTCGCCGACGTCCAGCGCGATGCGAGGAGCGGCCACATGCCGGAGTGCTCGCCCGCGTTCGAGTAGAGCACGAAGAACACGCCGAACCCGACGCCCGCGGCAAGGGCGAGGACGATGGGCAAGCGGCGGTTCGTGGTGCCGAGGTCGTGTGGGGGGTCGCCAGCCTCCGACGAGATCAGCGCGACCGAGCCGATCGCGAGGGCGACGCCCGTGAGCGCGAGCCCCGAAGGGCGCTCACCGAACGCGAGCCCCCAGGCGACGGGCACGATCGCGGACACGACGGCGGTGATGGGCGCGACCACCCCCATGCGGCCGATCGCGAGGCCGCGGTAGAAGAGCGCGACTGCTGCCATCCCGACGAGACCAGCGACGACGCCGATCACGATGTCGTGGCGTGTCGGCGCGGAGCTGCGGTCGAACGCCACGATGCCGACGACGAGCACGGCCGCGAGCGCGTGTGACAGGAACACGACCCACAGCACCGGGACACGCCGCGCCGCGAGGCCGCCGAAGAAGTCGCCGGTGCCGTACGTGAGCGCGACGACGAGACCGAGGAGGACGGCCATCAGACGAACCGTCGCCAGCGGACGCGCCGCGCGACTGGGCTACGACGCGGAGAACGCCGAGACTTCGTCGAGCGGTATGAACCAGTCCTCGTCGCCTTCGACCATCCAGATCGTGCGACGGTTGACGTTGAGCAACGTGCCTTCGAGATCGTGACCGTCGGACAGGTCGACGTGGACGAACCTGCCGATGAGCGCTTTGAGCCCCGTGCGGTCCTGGTCGGACATGCCTCCCCTTTCAACCCCCCTGCCGCCCGCGGGGGTCGGACCCACGCAGGGATCCGAGGGGACCGGCCCGAATCGCATGCGACCTCCGCCCCGGGCCTCGAGATCGAGGACCGGTCTACCCCGCGCGCACGGGCCAATTGGGTGATGCTCAGCGAACTGGGCTCGGTGGCCCCGCGTTCGCGATGAGGCGTGCTGTCTCAGCTGCAGCGTCGGTCGCGCCCTTGTGCTTGCCGATCGCTTCCATGATCGCCCCGACGGCGCCGGCCATGAGCTCGCCCTTGTTCGCGGTCACGTACTCGGCCGAGTCGCGCATCGGACGCAGGTAGCCGTTGAGCTCGGGGACGACGTAGCGAGCGAAGAGGTCCCAGCTGCGCAACGTGGCCTCACGGTTCGCCCAGTCGTGCGCGAACCCGAGCAGCACGCCGAAGCCACCGACGATGTCGTACAAGCCGCGGATGCGCTCGATCGCATCGTCGGGCGTGCCGATGATGCCAGCGCCGGCGCCCGCAGTCGGATCCCCGTTGGCGATCGCCTCGGCGGCCTCGAACGCGTCGGGCATCGGCTCCGCGCCGGGACGGCCGAGCACCTTCACGTTGTACTCGTTGTGCCACCGTTGCAGACCGAGCGCGGACTCCTGGATCGCCTGATCGCGCGTCTCCGCGAGGTGCCACGACATCAGCACGCGCCAGTCGGCACGGTCGACCGTCTTGCCGTGCTCCTTTGCGGCTTGCTCGGCGAACGACCACTGCGTGGGCAACGCCATGAGCCCCTCGGTCGAGGTCGACGCGATCGACAGCACACCGATGCCGTACTTGCCGGCGAGCGTCATGCCCGACGGGCTGATGCTCGATGCGACTGCCATCGGCATCGTGTCCTGCAGCGGCAGGATCTGGAGCGCGGCGTCGTTCAGCTCGAACCAGTCGCTGTGGTAGGTGAAGCGCTCGCCGGCGAGCAGCCGCATGCAGACGCCGATGCCTTCGTCCTGCCGATCGCGCAGCAGGTTCGGTGCGATGCCGTGGGTGCGCGCGTCAGAGGGCAGCGCTCCCGGTCCGGTGCCGAAGATGACGCGGCCTCCGGTCATGTGGTCGAGCTGCACCATGCGCTGGCAGACGTTGAACGGGTGGTGGTACGGGAGCGACACGACGCCGGTGCCGAGGCGGATGCGCTTCGTACGTTCGCCCGCCGCGGCGAGGAACAGCTCGGGCGAGGCGATCATCTCCCAGCCGGTCGAATGGTGCTCACCGACCCAGAACTCGTCGTAGCCGAGCTTGTCGAGCCACGCCGCGAGCTCGAGGTCGCGCTGCAGCAACAAGCTCGGGTGCTCACCGAGCGGATGGTGCGGAGCGACGAAGGCACCGAAGCGCAGCCGTGACATGTCTCCCCCTCAGAAGATCCTGTTCTTGACCAGCGGGTCAAGGAACGGTAGTCGGGAGAAATGCACGCGAGCACCCTCGAGATGACAGGGAAACGTGACAAGTAGCGTGCCCGTCGTCATGGCCGAGGCCCCCAGTGCGCGTCAGGTCCTGCGGTCCCGTTCGGTCAAGGGGCTCCTTGCGCTCGTCGCGTTGTCCAACGCGGGGGCGATCGTGCAGAGCGTCGCGCTCGGCAAGTTCGTGTTCGACACGACCGGACGTGAGCTCGACCTCGGCCTCGTCGGACTCGCCGAGTTCGCGCCTGCAGCGCTGCTCGTCCTCGTGACCGGACACGTCGCCGACAAGTTCGACCGGCGCGCGATCGTGCGGATCGCGCTGCTCGGCGAGGCCGTCGTGGCGGGGGGCCTCGCGTGGTACGTCGGCACTGGGCCGACGGCTGTCGGCCCGATCTTCGCGTTGAGCGCCGCATACGGCGTGGCCCGAGCGTTCGCCGCGCCCGCCTCTCGCGCGATGTACGCCGACGTGGTGGACGCCGACGCCTTGCCGCGCCTCGTCGCGATGACGTCCGTGTCGTGGCAGGCGTCGCTGATCGTGGCGCCCGTGATCTCGGGCTTCCTGTACGTCGGTGGGGTGACCTGGCCGTTCATCGCGGCCGTGGTGTTCGCGCTCATGGCGATCTGCGCGACGTTCATCATCAAGGTCGTGCTGGGCAGGATCGGCACCACGACGCACGAGGAGCCCGCCAGCCTCAAGACGGCCATGGAGGGGCTGAAGCTGATCCGGCGCACTCCGATCCTGCTCGGCGCCATCTCTCTCGATCTCTTCGCGGTGTTGTTCGGCGGCGCGGTCGCGCTGCTGCCGGCGATCGCCGAGGATCAGCTGGGCGTCGGCGCGGTCGGGCTGGGTTGGTTGCGAGCGGCAGCCGGCATCGGCGCATCGGCCATGGCGGTCACGCTCGCCGTCCGGCCCATCGGGCACCACGTGGGACGAACGTTGTTCCTCGTCGTCGGCATCTTCGGCGCGGCGACGATCGTGCTGGGCGTGACGCACAGCTTCGCGATCGCGTTCCTGTCGCTCATCGTCCTGAGCGCAGCCGACGCGGTCAGCGTCTTCATCCGCGCGACGCTCACTCCGCTGGTCACACCGGCAGGAGCGCGCGGCCGGGTGCTCGCGGTCGAGAACGTGTTCATCGGCGCGTCGAACGAGCTCGGCGCGTTCGAGTCGGGCGTCGCAGGGCAGGTGCTCGGTGTGGGCCCCGCGGTCGTCTTTGGTGGTCTCATGACCCTCGTGGTCGCGTTCACGTGGTCGTTCCTCTTCCCCTCGTTGCGTGGCGTCGACCGGTTCGAAGACGCGCAACGCTCGACCGAGGCCCTCAACGCCGAGGCCCGTCCGGTTGTCGCGGACTGAGACGATGCGCGCGTGGGCAGTCGGCTCCCCGGGAGCGATCGCCACACACCCGCTCGAAGCTGTCGAGCGTGTGCTGCCCGAGCCCGCGTCGGGCGAGATCCGCGTCCACGTGCACGTGTGCGGCGTCTGCCGCACCGACCTCCATCTCGCTGAGGGTGACCTTGCCCCGCGGCGACGGGGAGTCGTGCCTGGGCACGAGGTCGTGGGTCGTGTCGATGCGTTGGGCGCGGGCGCGACGCGCTTCGCCGTTGGCGATCGCGTCGGCATCGCGTGGCTTCGTCACACGTGCGGTGTGTGCCGCTTCTGCACCCGCGGCGACGAGAACCTCTGCGTCGCTCCACGTTTCACCGGATGGGACGACGACGGCGGCTACGCGGAGCATGCGGTGGTCGACGAGCAGTACGCCTACGCGCTGCCGGATCGTTACGACGACGACACCGCGGCGCCGCTGCTGTGTGCAGGGATCATCGGCTACCGCGCCCTGCGCAGGGCCGCGTTGCCGTCTGGTGGCCGTCTCGGCGTCTACGGGTTCGGGGCCTCAGCGCACATCGCCGCGCAGATCGCGATGTTCGAAGGCGCGACCGTGCACGTGCTCACCCGTTCCGCTGCCGCCCAGCGCCTCGCCCTCGACCTCGGCGCCGCGTCCGCGGGCGATGCGTTCGCGTCCCCTCCCGAGCCGCTCGATGCTGCGATCTTGTTCGCGCCCGTCGGCGACCTCGTGCCGGTGGCGTTGCAGGCGCTCGACCGCGGCGGCACCTTGTCGATCGCCGGCATCCACCTGAGCGACATTCCGAGCCTGAGCTACGAACGCGACGTCTTCCAGGAGCGCGGGCTCACGTCGGTCACCGCGAACACGCGCCGCGACGGGGAAGAGCTGATGGCGATCGCCGCTACAACGCCGATCGAGATCGTGACGACCCCGTACGCGTTCGAGGACGCGAACCGCGCCCTCGTCGACCTCGCCGCTGACCGCGTGAACGGCGCTGCTGTCATCCGTGTGAGCTGACGGCCGCGGCCCATCTCGCGAGCGCGTCGGTCGCGAGCACGGCGATCTCGTCGTCGCCCCGACCGCGGTGCCAGCGGGCGATCGCGTCGCCAGCGATGAGGCCGGCGACCACCGGCGCGCCCGATCCATCGGTGAGGTCGAGCCACTCGCCCCACGACGGCTCGTCGTCGTACCAGCGCAGGTAGCCAGAGGGGCTGGTCGGCCACCAGCGATCGTCGAACCCGAGGACGACCTTTTCGACACGACCCATGCCGAGGTGCGCGAGCGCGGCGCGATGGCTCGCGGGGAGTGGAGGATCGAACGTGGGCCTGCCCGCTGCGAGCAGGCCGAGCGGCACGGTGCAGATGCACCGGTCGACGACGACGGGATCGAAACGGTTGGTCTCGAGGATCACGCAGCGCTCGTCGTGGGTCACTCGGTCGACGGGGTTGCCGAGGCGGATGTCGAGCCCGCTCGCGACCTCCGACGCCAGTGCGCCGTATCCCTCGACGATCCATTGGTCGCCGTCGCCCGTACCCGGCTCCGCGAGCGCCCATCGCGCGGAGAGCTCGCTCGGCCCGGCGCCTGCCTCCAAGACGATCTCACCTTCGATGGCGAAGCGAGTGAGGCGGCGCTCGGCGTCGCTCAGTGACGCGAGGTACGGGCCGAGTGCTTCGCTGAGCGCGATGTCTTCGGTCGTGACGTCGCCAGCCGCAGCGCGCACCGCGTGCATCATCTGCGCCAACGCCCCCTCGACGTCGCCGACCGGTCCGTCGTGAGCACCGCTGAGCGGCGCGGCAAAGTCGGTTGGAACGAGCGTCAGACCGAGCGCCTGGGCGCGAGGCACGAGCGGGTTCACGGAGCGCTGCTGCAGCCACGCGCCTCCCGCGTCGGCCCGCACGCCGCCGACGTCGACACTGTGGACGCGCCCACCGATGCGGTCGCGCGCCTCGAGCACGATCACGTCGACTCCCGTGTCGTGCAGCTGTCGCGCCGCCGCCAGCCCGGCCATGCCGGCGCCTATCACTGCGGCTCGCTCACCGGCGCCACCGATCGCCTGGACCCACGACGCGGCGCGCTCGCCGCTCATCCACGCTCCGTGCACCATGCCCGGCTGTGTGGGGTGGGTGGCCTCGCCCGCGAGCAGCACTCGGTTCGAGACGGGCTCAGCCAGTGCGGCGCGATCGAGCGGTGACCCGCCGGGCCGGATGAACGACCACGACCCGCGGGCCCACGGGTCCTCGGACCACCTGGCGACATGCCAGCCAGTGGGCTGCGGCGGGCGAGACACGGACATGGGTGTCGGGAAGTATGTGGCCGGGGAGGCGTCATGCGACGGCGATTCCACGACCGAGCCGATGCCGGCATCGAGCTGGCGTCGCTGCTCGGCGGGTACCGGGGCGTCGACGGCGTGGTGCTCGGACTCCCCCGCGGAGGTGTCGCTGTCGCTGCGCCGGTCGCCCGCGCACTCGACCTGCCGCTCGACGCCTACGTCGTGCGCAAACTGGGAGTGCCCGGGCACGAAGAGCTCGCCATGGGCGCGATTGCGACCGGTGGTGTCGTGGTGTGGAACGAGGACGTCGTCGGGTCCCTGCGCATCAGCGCCGCACGCCGGCAGGCGGTCGTCGATCAGGAGCGCACCGAGCTCGAGCGGCGAGAGCGTGCGTACCGTGGCGATCGCGGTCCGCTCGTCGTACGCGATCGCGTGATGGTGGTCGTCGACGACGGGCTCGCGACGGGAGCGACCATGGCGGCCGCTGTCGCTGCACTGAAGACAGAGGCACCCGCGTCGATCGTGGTCGCGGTGCCAGTCGCGCCGAGCGCCGCGATCCAAGCGCTCGCGCCCATGGTCGACGACGTGGTTGCCGTGGTGGTGCCGGAGCGGTTCGGAGCGGTCGGCGCGTGGTACGACGACTTCCGAGCGACGTCGGACGACGACGTGATCGCGTTGCTACGCGGCGACCGGGGCGACTGAGCGCGGAGCGCCCGACGCGAGCTTTCGCCAGAGCGCGCGGTAGCTCGGGTACGTCAGCTCTTCGGTGACCCATCCGGCGCGCACGAGCTCGGTGTGCAGGCGGGGGAGGTTTCGCCACGGCACGCCCATGTCGACATGGTGGGCAAGGTGCCATCCGGTGTTGTACGGCACGAACATGAGGCGGGCGATGCGACTCTGGCGAACGACGTGCGTGGTGAGGCGCCGGTCACGTGACCGGGTCATGCCCGCATGCTCGGCGATCGCCCGGAGCCGGTTGCTGAGCTTCCAAAGGGTCATCCAGGGTGCGACCCAGAGGACCGGGTACACCCACCATTGCCCGACCGCGATGCAGATGCCGAAGAGCACGGCTTGCACGGCGACGATGCACCAGGCCTCGCGGCTCTTCCCTCGCAGCGCTCTCCCGAGCCCGGTCATGTTCTTGTAGCCCGAGACGAAGAACAGGTCGCGAGTGAGCTTGCGGCGCATCGAGTCGGATGGGATCGGGTACCCGGCATACAGCGCGAGGTCGGGCTCGTCGGGACCCATCTCGTCTTTGTGGTGCGCGAAGTGGACGCGGCGGTAGGCGGTGAACGCCTGGAACGTCGGATACGCGAGCAGCCACTTGCCGACGCCGTCGTTCAGCCATCGCCAGGTGAAGAGCAGCCGGTGCGCGGCTTCGTGGCCGAGGATGTTGAGCAGGCAGTGGCCGCGACCCATCCAGAGGAACGCGAAGGCGTACGCCCACCACTGACCGATCCACATCGCGGCCGCGACGACGCCGAACGTCTGGAGCAAGCAGCCGAGCACCGTCAGCGCGCTGCGCGCGTTGCTGATGCGGCGGAGGTCGGCCCGCACCGCTGGCACGGGCATGCCCGTCTGCTGCAGCCGGTCGGTCGGCAGCACATCGGGCAGGAGGTCGGGATCCGGCAACATCGTCGTCGCCATGCCGCAAGTATTACACTTTCTCATCACATGACACAACTACGTAACAGCGGCGATCGGCCGATGAGCGCGCGGTCGATCGTGGCGAGTGCACTGCTGGGCACGCACCCGCCGGTCCTGCGCGGCCAGCTGTTGGTGCGGCTCTGCGCCCTGTTCGGTGTTCCGGAAGGGACGACGAGGGTCGCGCTGTCGCGCATGGTCGCCGTCGGGGAGCTGCGCGCGGTCGACGGCCGGTACGAGCTGGCGAGCCCCGCGCTCCTCGCTCGTCAGGCGGCACAGGAGCGTGGGAGGACATCTCCTCGAGGCGGCTGGCGAGGTGACTGGGTGCTGGCCGTGGTCAGCGTCGAGCGTCGGGACGCGTCGGCTCGCATCGCCCTGCGCGACGCGGCCGCGTCGTTGCGGCTCGCGGAGCTGCGCGAGGGGGTGTGGACGCGGCCCGCGAACCTCGACGTGGACGACGATGCTGCACGCGCTGTCTTCGACGACCAGTGCACATGGTTCGTCGCGCGACCCGACGATCCTGCGGCGCTCGCGGTGCGGCTGTGGGATCTCAACGGCTGGGCGTTGCAGGCCGAGGGGCTGATCGCTCGCATGAAGGGTTCTCGCGCCGCGCTCGACGGCGGTCGGTTCGACGCGATCCCCGAGGGCTTCGTGACGTCCGCGGCGGTGCTGCGCCTGCTCCGCGCTGATCCTCTGCTTCCGGCCGCTCTCGTCGGCAATGCCTGGCCGGGCGCACGACTTCGCCGGGTCTACGACGACTACGACGGCGCGCTGCGTGCGCTCCTGCGTGCGTTCTTCAGGCCGACACCCGACCCTTCCCCCGGGCCCGCACCCGCACGCAGCCGGGCTCGGCCTGCACGTCGAGCGACACCCGGCTGAGCTGGGAGTAACGCCGGACCTGACCGGCGAGGACCTCGGGGTCGACTTGCTCGGGCACGGTGAGCATCACGGGCCCGCGGGCCGCGTCGCGCACCAGATCACGCAGCACACGCTCGAAGCCGGGGTGGAAGCGGACGTCTGCGGAGGCCATGGGGACATGATGCGAGGGGGTGCGACATTAACTCCGGGCTCAGGCGGCCGATGGGTCGTCTCGTGGACTTCGCCCAGGCCGCGCTCGCCGGGTCGCCCGACATCCTCCTGATCATCGACGGTGAGGGCATCCTGCGGTGGGCGTCCCCCTCGGTCCGGACTCTGGGCTACGACCCCATCGAGCACATCGGGATCCAAGTCCTCGACTGCGTGCACCCCGACGACGTCGGCTACGCGCTCGGCATGCTCACCGAAGCAGTGCGGCGGCCCGGAGACCACTCGCCGCCGGTGTTCCGCGTCATGTGCGGTGACGGCCAGGCGGTCGAGGTCGAGGCGACAGTCGCGAACGTCGGCGACGACGACGGGTTCGACGGCCTGCTTCTGTCCCTTCGCTTGATCGCCAACCGAGGCGTCCTTCCGGGTCGGCGGCGCGGGCTCGAGCGACTGCTGCAAGAGATCGCCGCGCGATGCGCCGGCGCCGTCGGCCACGACGTCGCGATGGTCACCGATTGGGCGCTCGCTCGGCTCGGTGAGTTCCACGGCGCGGCGAGCGTCGTGCTCGCTCGCGCGGAGGGCACACGCGGCGAGATGCGCATCGACCACGAGTGGACCGCGCCCGGCGCGGTGTCAGCGCTCACGATCCATCCCGAGATCTCACCGACCGAGCTGCAGTGGGACCAGCGTGAGCCACCCGAGTCGGGCTTCGCGATCGTCTCCGACGTCGACGACATGCGGCTCGGCGAATCGGCGTCGCGCGACATGCTGCGCGGCCTCGGCATCCGTGCCGCCGTCGACGTCGCGATCGTCGACTCGGAGACGACGATCGGTCTGTTGAGCCTGCGTTTCGCTCATCCCGCGGATGCGATCGCATGGGACGACGGCAATGCCTCCCTCGTGCGGACGGCTGGTGACCTGCTGTGCCTCAGCGTCGCGCGACAACGCGCCGAGGAGCGTCTGGCTCGCCTGGCGCACCACGATTCGCTCACGGGCCTCGCGAACCGCACGCAGCTCACCGCCGCGATCCGCCTCGCCCTCGCTCGCCGTGATCGACGACCGGGGCAGCCGGCGCTGCTCTTCTGCGACCTCGATGGGTTCAAGAGCGTCAACGACCAATTCGGGCATGCCGCCGGGGACCGCACGCTGGTATCCGTCGCACGCGCCGTGAGCGCCGTCGTACGCAAGGGGGATCTCGTCGCGCGTGTCGGCGGCGACGAGTTCGTGGTGCTGTGCGGCGAGCAAGCGGGACCAGGCGAGGCCATCGAGGTCGCCGAGCGCATCCGCGGTGCGATCGAGGGACTCGACGCGTCGGATGGCGTGCCGTTGTCGCTGAGCGTGAGTGTCGGTGTCGCGATGTCCGAGACAGACGACGACGAAGACACCTTGCTGTCCCGCGCCGACCGCGCCATGTACGCGCGAAAGCACGCTGTGAGGCCTACGGCCAGGGCGAGGTGACGAGCCTGCGACCTACTTCGGGTCGCGCCACATGAGCCACTGCGTCGGCCCGCCGTTCTTGTGCTGGACCTCTTGCCGCACTTCGAACCCGAAGTGCCGGTAGTAGGGGACGTTGAGGTCCTTCGACGACTCGAGGTAGGCCCCGACTCCTTCGGTGTCGCAGCGCTCGAGCACCGGTTGCAGCACTGCGGCACCGAGTCCTTTGCGCTGGTGCGCGGGATCGGTGCCGAGGAACTCGAGGTAGTAGTGCGGCTCCTTCGGGTGGTTCTTCTCGAGCAACGAGAGCGCCCCGAGTGCCGACACGAACTGCTTCACGCCGAAGACGCCGAGGAAGCCCGGCGTTGCCTTCGCGATCTCGAGCGGCGGCACCTTCCACTTGTCGGGCGGTGCCCACACCGCGACCGCCTCGCAGCCGTCGGTCACGTAGACGTGCTCGTGCGGCATCTGGATCTTCGCCATCAGCGTGAAGAACTTCACGCCCTTGTCGAAGGGCAGCTCCTGCTTGCCGAGGAGGTAGTTCATCACCGGGTCGTCGACGAAGGCTCGGGACAGGCTGGCCGCGAGCGGACCGAGGTCGTTCGCGTTGGCGAGGCGCACAGTGGCAGTCACGGCCGGAGGGTAACCGCTCGCCGCGGGTTGGGGCGTGTGGGGCGCCTACCATGAAGGCCCCGCACGGGGACGTAGCTCAGCTGGAAGAGCACCTGCTTTGCAAGCAGGGGGTCGTGGGTTCGAGTCCCATCGTCTCCACTCTCCGACGTCAGGCTGCCGACGGTCGCGTGGATCGTTGCACTGGTCGGGCTCCGCCGTGACGGGGGGCGTCGGCGTCCGCGTCCTACGCGAACAAGCGCTTTCCGTTGCCGCGCAGCAGTCGGCCGAACTGCAGGCCGGGGAAGTGTGCTGCGGTGAACTGCGTGTCCGTCCCCTCGAGCTCGTCCCACAGCGCGCGGCGCGTGCGATCTGCGAGCGCGGCATCCATGTCGCTGATGCCGTACCAGTCCTCTTCGGTGAGCTGGACCGGACACGTCACGGCATCGCCGAGCAGCATCGCCCGCTGATCGCCGGAGGACAACACGAGGATGTGCTGTCCCATCGTGTGTCCCGGCGCGGCGCGCGCCGTGATGCCGGGCGCGATCGACTCGCCGTCGGTCTCGATCGCGTCGAGGCGACCCTGCGTGTCGAGGAGGAGCATCGCGTTGCGGATGCGGTCGTCCTCTGGCGCTTCGAGGACCCATCGCTGCCAGTCACCGGCACCGAACCGCACCGTCGCGTTCGGAAAGAACGGCATGCCGTCGTCGACCAGCCAGCCCGCGTGATCGAGGTGGAGGTGCGTGCACACGACGATGTCGATGTCTTCGGGGCGCACTCCCGCTGACGAGAGCTCGCCTGGAAGGTCGCCACCGCTGAGCCAGTCGAGGTCGACCGGTCCGATGCCGGCATCGACGAGCACAGTCGTGTCGCTCGTGCGCACGACGAAGCAGCCGATCGGCAAGTGCATCCGGCCATCGTCTTCGAACAACGGCTCGTGGGCTTCGGTCCACTGCGCACTCGGGAAGTAGCCCTTCGGGAGCTTCGCGATCCCGTCGGAGAGCGGGATCACCTCGAGATCGCCGATTCTCATGGCCGCGGACCCTATGCCTGGTCGTACCGTCTGTGTGTGGCCTCCCAGGACGTCGAGTCACTCGTCACGCGGCTGAGCTCTGACGACAAGCACATCCGCAGACTTGCGGTCGAGCAGCTTCGCTCGTTGCTTCCTGATGTGCGCGCTCGGATGCTCGATGCGATGACATCTCCCGATTGGAAGGTGCGTGCGGCCGCAGCCGCCGTGCTCGACCACGCCGAGCAGGATGAAGGCGTCGAACAGGCCTTGCGATCAGCCACGGGCGATCCCGACGCTCGGGTGCGCGACGCCGCCTTCCACTCGCTGTCGTGCGCGCACTGCAAGCCAGATGGGTGCGTTGCCGGCGAGTCGATCGACGTCCTGGTGCATGGGCTGTTGCACGATCCGAGCGTGCGCGTCCGCCGCAAGATCGCCGGTGACCTGATGTGGCAGCAGCACGGCACCTCGCCGTCGGTCGTCGCCGCATTCCGTCGTCTGTTGCACGATGATGATCGTGTGCTGTGTGAGCGCGCAGCGACGTTCCTCGCGTCGGTCGAGGTGCCCAGGAGCGAGCTGACCTACCGCGACTGGCTGCCAGCGTGGCAGCTCCGCAGAGCGGAGCTACTCGTCAATCGCTAGCGGAGCCCATCATCTCTTGCATGCGACGCTCCATCTCTTCGGCGCTGACGTCCTCGATGTGCGTGCTGAGCATCCACTGGTGACCGAACGGATCGCGGACCCGCCCACCGCGATCTCCGTAGAACTGGTTGTCGAGCGCGTACACGACCTCACAGCCCGCGGCGAGAGCTCGCTCCCACACAGCGTCGACGTCGGGCACGTTGAGCGCCAGGATCGCCGTGACCTTTCCGCCAACCGATGACGGCGCCGCGCCGTTCTCGTCGCCTTCGTCGGTGATGAACACGACGGAGTCACCGATCCGGATCTCGGCGTGGATGACTTTGCCGTCGGGGTCGACGAACGCGTCGCCGATCGACTCGGCACCGAACGCCTCCTTGTAGAACTCGATCGCGACCTTGCCTTCGTGCGCGAACACGAGGCGAGGTGTCACGGTGTGCAGACGCTCGGGTACGGGATCGACCGGCTTGCTCATGACCCGATCATTGCCTGTCGCACCGGCCCGTACTCGGTGAGGGCGTCGAGGAACGTCGCCTCCCAGCGTGCCCGGTGGTCTCGGGTGCCGAGGCGGTAGTAGAGCATCCGTCGCGTCGTGCCCGACAGGTTCGGACCGGTGTTGTGGCCGAGCAGGAAGTGGGCGAGCAGCAGGTCGCCTCGATGTCCCCGCGCGGGAGTCGGAAGGCCGAGCGGGGGCGGGTCGCGCAGCATCGTCACGTGGCCGCCGGTCGCCATCAGCACGTCGGCGCCCCGCTCCCGGAACACCGCTTCGTGCACGAGGTGCGATCCGGGCCAGACCCAGAGCGCGCCGGTGTCCGCGTCGACCTCGTCGCTCAGGTAGATCCCCGCGAGCAGCGTGAATGAGTCGGGCGCCGTCTGGTCGGGACGCTGGCGTACGTTCCCGTCGACGTGCGGGCCTCCTGGCCGGTGTGCGTTCGGCGAGATGTTCAGCGCGACCTGGATGTGATCGAGGATCAGCTCGAGCTCGTGCGGCGCGGTGAGCTCCTCGGCGATCGCGAGCGCTCCCGAGCGGTTCAGTGCCGCGAACGCAGCCGGCAGGCGCTCGG
>DATKAS010000240.1:0-21358 GCA_035497855.1 Acidimicrobiales bacterium | reverse complement strand
GTCCCGTACGGCGGCGGGCCGGGGACCGCGGTGACGATCACGGGGGCGCCACGAGTCGACGGCCCTTCGGTGCCGGCCGACAACGCGACCTGGCGCGCGATCGACAAGTGCGACCCTCCGACCTCGAACACCAGTGGCGAGGTCACGACCTCGACCGCGACCTGTCCGGGCGGCAGGGTCGTCGAGCTCATCACCGTCGCCGGGGCCGGGCACCAGTGGCCGGGGTCGAAGCCGAACCTCCTCGCCCAACGGGTGCTCGGCACCGATCCGCCCTCGACGGCGATCGACGCGACCAAGGTCATCTGGAGCTTCTTCGAGGCGCACTCGTCGTAGCGACGCCCGTCGAGCGCACCCCGTATCCTCGGTGGAGCGTGAACGGGCTCGTCGACCGGCATCCGATTCGTCTGGCCGAGCTCGTGGCCGCCCTCTCACTCGGCATCGACCTCGGGTTCGGGCAGCCGATGGAGCACGTTCTGCGGCAGTGTCTCATCGCGCTGCGACTCGCCGATCAGGTCGGCCTGGACGACGCAGACCGCGCGGCCGTCTACTACGCGGCGCTGCTCGTGAACGTCGGGTGCCACACGGATGCGCACGAGCAGGCGAAGTGGATGGGCGACGACATCGCGCTGAAGTCGAAGAAGTTCGAGCCCGAGACCTCGGCGTTCCGCCAGATGACGGACATGATGAGGATGGTCGGTGCCGGCAGCCCACCCTTGCATCGCATCCGCACCGGGTTCTCGTTCGCGGTCTCGGGTCGTAAGGACTTCGACGGGATGATCGCGCAGCATGCCCGTCTCGCTCGCGTGCTGGGTGAGCAGCTCGACCTCCCTGCTCCCACCCTCGCGGCGCTCGGGGCGTCCTACGAGCGATGGGACGGGCACGGATGGCCGGGCAAGCTCGCCGGCGAGTCGATCCCGATGACCGCGCGCATCGTGCAGCTCGCCGAGTTCGTCGAGGTCGCGCACCGCAGCGAGGGCGTCGAAGCCGCGAAGCGCGTCGCCGAGAGCCGTTCGGGCACGCAGTTCGATCCCCGTCTGGTCTCGACGCTCTGTGACGACGCCGACAAGCTCCTCGGCGATCTCGACGCGGGTTCGTGGGACGCGGTGATCGGGGCCGAGCCGTCTCTCGCGATCGTGCTCACTGAGGACGAGTGCGACGCCGCGCTCATCGCGATCGCGAGCTTCGTCGACCTCAAGTCGCCCTACACGTTGGGCCACTCGCAAGCGGTTGCCGACCTCGCAGCGACCTCCGGCGCTCGGCTCAGCCTGTCGACCGAGGACATCCGCACGCTCTACCGTGCCGCGCTCGTGCACGACTTCGGACGGCTCGGGGTCTCGAACGCGATCTGGGACAAGAAGGGACCGCTCGGCGCCGGCGAGTGGGAGCGGGTGCGCATGTACCCCTACTACGGCGAGCGCATGCTCCAGCAGTCCGAGACGTTGGCCCCGGTGGCGAGGATCGCGGTGCAGCACCGTGAGCGCCTCGACGGCTCGGGCTACCCCCGCGGCCTGCAGGGCAGTGCGATCAGCCGTTCGGCTCGCATCGTCGGTGCCGCGGACGCGTACCAAGCGATGCGCGAGCCGCGGCCGCACCGCCCGGCGCTGTCCGCCGACGTCGCCGCGGAGGAGCTGCGAGGCGAGGTGCGGGCGGGTCGGCTCGACGCGGATGCCGTCGACGCAGTGCTCACCGCGGCCGGCCACCGAGTGGTGCGCAGGCGCGAGGGGCCTGCAGGCCTGACTGCGAGAGAGGTCGAGGTGCTCCGTCTCCTCGCGCAAGGGATGTCGAACCGCGACATCGCCGCGCGGCTCGTGATCACGCCCAAGACGGCGGGCAACCACATCGAGCACATCTACACGAAGATCGGCGCGACCAACCGCACCGCCGCGAGCGTCTTCGCCATGCAGCACGGCCTCCTCCCGGAGGAAGGCTTCACGACGCTGCCCTGACGCGACACGAAGATGAGGCGATCCCCCCATGACCGGGGTGGCCGGCGTCCCGCACGCTGAGCCACACACCGACGACGAGGGAGGACCCAATGGCCGTGCAGGCAATCGAGAAGAGCGATCGGGGCGGCGCGTTCGTCCACGCGAACGGGATCGACGTCCACTACTTGGACGTGGGGCAGGGCGAGCCGCTCATCCTGCTGCACGGAGGTGTCGTGTCGACGAGCTCGCTCTGGAGCGGCCACCCGTTCGCGTACGCCGACCACATGGAGACCCTGGCGAAGCACTTCCGTGTCATCGCGCCGGACACCCGGGGCGCGGGCTTGACCGAGCCCGGGGAAGGCGTCGCGTCGTTCGCTGTGCTGGCCGACGACGTGCGAGCGCTGATCCACGCGCTGGGCCTCGATCGCCCGATGGTCGGCGGGTTCAGCGAAGGTGGCATCACGGCCACCGTTCTCGGGATCATGCACCCCGATGCCGTGCGAGCGATCGTGAACGACGCGGGGTACGACATGTTCAACCCCGAATCACCATCGTTCATGATGATGCGCATGCTGCTCGGCGGCAGCCCCGAGGCGACGACCGCCGACCCGGACGCGGCCGAGCGCTTCTTCTCGGCATCGCCCGACATGAAGCACACCCTCGAGGTGATGAAGGCCGATCACGACGGGCAGGGCGAGGGTTATTGGCGCACGTACATCAAGGGCGCGTTCCCGCGCACGACGCAGCCGCTGGGCTACACGTTCGACGACCTCTCGAAGGTCAGCGCGCCCACGCTCGTGCTCGCCGGCGACCGCGACGCGTTCTGCTCCGTCGAGGAAGGCGTGCTCGCCTACCGCAAGCTCCCGAATGCCGAGCTGAGCTTCCTCCCCAACACCGAGCATGTCATCACGCCGGCGAAGATCGGCGCGACGGTGGAGTTCCTGGAGCGTCACCAAAACGGCTGAACGCGCCTCGGTGTACGGTGCTGTCGATGGGTCGGTTGCACCGACACGACGACGGCACCGTGCACGAGCACGACGACGCCCCAGGTCACCACTCGCATGATCCTCACGGCGTCGGTGACCACAGCGGCTACATCGAGACCGGTGTCGCTCGTGTCGCAGTCCTCGAGGACATCCTGTCGGAGAACGATCGCATCGCAGACGCGAACCGACTGCAGCTGGCGCAGGCCGGCGTGCGATCGGTCAACCTCATGTCGTCGCCGGGCGCGGGCAAGACCACGCTGCTCGAACGGTCGCTCGGCTTGCTCCACGGTCGGATGCGTGTCGGCGTCCTCGAGGGTGACATCGCGACGAGCCTCGACGCAGACCGGCTCGGCGGGTTCGGTGCTGCGGTCGCCCTCGTGAACACGAGCGCCGGGTTCGGTGGTGAGTGCCATCTCGACGCCGTCATGGTTCGGTCGGGGCTGACCCGTTTGCCTCTCGAGGCGATCGATCTTCTCGTCATCGAGAACGTCGGCAACCTCGTGTGCCCCGCAGAGTTCGACGTCGGGGCCGATGCGCGCGCGATGGTGTACTCGGTGACCGAGGGCGAGGAGAAGCCGCTCAAGTACCCCGTGATGTTCCGAGCGGCAGAAGTCGTGGTGATGAACAAGATCGACCTCCTTCCGTATCTCGACTTCGACATCGATGTCTTCCTGCACAACCTGCATGATGTGAACCCCACCGCGCGGGTGATCCAGGCGAGTGCCAAGACCGGGGAAGGTGTCGACGAGTGGTGCGCATGGTTGGTGGCGCTCGCCGGCAGCCACTGACGTGTACCGATTCGTTCGGTGGTGCGTGCTGATCGCGGTCGGATGGGGTGTCGTGACCGCGTTGCCGAGCGTCGGGCGCTACCTCAAGATGAGGTCGTTGTCGGACTCTCTCCCCGGAGAAGCCGGCGCGCAGTCTCGACCACGTCGTTGACGTTCACCGGCTCACCTTCGCCTCGTAGCCGTCGCGCGAGGTCCTCGAGCGTGTAGCCGAGGTGCGATCGGAGCGCGTGACCCAGGTCGCGGACCTCCTCCGAGTCGCGGAGTCGCCGCAGCGCCGCTGTGACGTCTTGGTAGCCCCGCTCGCCCGAGCGCGCACCCACGACCCAACCGGCGAAGAACGCGGCGAGGATCCCCATGGCGCGGACCATAGCGGCGGACCGGCTGATGTGACGGGTTGCGGGGTATGGTGCGCGCGATCGCCAATGGCGTCAGCGCCTGAGGGGGATGCGATGCACGAGCTGTCGCTGTGCGAGGCAATCGCCGACTCCGTGACGCGCCACGCCGAGGGGCGTCCCGTACGACGAGCGTCCGTGCGCATCGGGTACCTCCGTCAAGTGGTGCCCGAGTCCATGTCGTTTTGCTGGGAGATCCTCACGGACGGCTCCGATCTCGCCGAGTGCGAGCTCGAGATCGAGCACGTTCCCGCTGTCGTGGTGTGCGCGCAGTGCGGCGAGGCCACGACGCTCGACCTCCCCGTCATGATCTGCGGAGCGTGCGGTGGGGGCGACGTCGTGCTCCAGGGCGGTGACGAGCTGCTGCTCGTCTCCATCGATCTCGCCGGGGTGCCGTAGATGGGCGCGCGTCGCGACGAGCTCGAGTCGCGTTTCCATCTCGCCCCGCCCCGACACTTCTTGCTGCCCGCGGTGCTCCTCCTCCTGTCCGAGGAGCCGAGCTACGGCTACAACCTCGTGAAGTCCTTGAACGCTCTGCGATTCGGTCCGGTCGACCGGCCGAGCGTGTATCGGACGCTCGCACAGCTCGAGCGCGACGAGCTCGTCGAGTCATGGCCCGGGCCGTCCAAGGCGGGGCAGGAGCGCCGCGTGTACGGCCTCACCCCCAAGGGCGAACGTGCGCTGCGCACCTGGATGGGCGTCATCAAGGAGGAGCGTGACGGCCTCGATCGCGTGCTACGGCGGTACGCCGCGACCGGCACACCGGATGCGGTGCTCGCGGAAGCCGAAGGGGAGCTCGGTCGCTCCGATGGGCTGTCCCCGGTCGCGTCGTCGATGTCGCTCGGGCCTCTCTTCAGGGTGATCGGCCGCCCGGAGGAGCACCCCTGGGCGCGAGGGCCGATCACCGACGACGCTCGCGTGCAGACCTACGAAGTCGTCTCGGAGCGATCAGCCGTGTTGATCGAGGCTCGCTCCACGGTGGGGCCGATCACGTTCGGAGCGGTCGGGCTGACCGGTGTCGTCGAAGCCGAGATGCGCGGCGGGATCATCTGGCCGGAGCAGGCGACGCGGGCCCGCCTCGACGTCCCTGTCACCGGGCTCTCTTCCGGCAACCGGCTCTACGACGCCGAGCTGTTGCGGCGCATCGAGGCTCGCCGGTACCCGATCGCCAAGCTCGAGCTGTCGGATTGCATCGTCGTCGGGAGCGCGGGCCGCTATCGGGTGACGGGGCGCCTCGATTTCCACGGAGTGGTCCGCTTGCTCGAGGGGACGGTGACCGTCGATCCACGTCCCGACGGGTCGATCGTCGTGACCGGTGGGCACGCGTTCGACATCCGTGATTTCGACATCGCGTCCCCGACCGTGCTGATGCTGCGGATCTATCCCGACGTCACCGTCAAGCTCCAAGTCGAAGCCGTCCCGGTCGACGCGCCATGAAGATCGCGATCGGGATCGCGATCGGCTGGATCATCGGCGCTCGGGTGTTCGACTCCGACTACTCGGACATCGTCGACGCGCTGGGCAGAGTCGGGCGCTCCGACGAGCTGCACGATCTCGTGCACACGGTCCGCTGGCACGCGAGCCAGACGCTCCGCGACATGGCTGACCTGCTCGAGGCCGGTTCTCCGATCTCGTCCGAGACCGCGGTCGACGACACAGACGTCGTCTCGCGCGTCACGGACCTCCACGCGCGTCTGGCTCACTGACGCGACAGACACCGCTGAGGCCGATCACGGCGCCGGTCGAGCCAACCGTGACCTCGCCTCTGGCATGAACCCATCGCACGAGACCTGTGCTGTCGACGATCCGATAGTCGGCGTCGAATGGTCGCGCTGAGCGCACCGACTCCTCGATCGCGACGCGCACTGCCCGTCGGTCGTCCGGATGCACCGACGCCAGGTGCGCGTCGATGGTGCCCTCGAACTCCATCGGCTCGACGCCCATGATGCGATGCAGCTCGTCGCTCCACTGCACGGTGCCGGTCGCGATGTCCCAAAGCCAGCGCCCGGTGTGAGCCGCTGCCTCGGCGTCCGTCAGCCGTCGCTCCATCTCGGCGAGGTTCGCCTGCGCGAGCCGTTGTTCGGTGATGTCGCGGGCGACGCTACTCACCCGCTCCACCTCGCCGGTCGGCCCGAACACGGGGCTCATCGACAGCGAAACCGGGACAGGCATGCCTTCTTTGCGACGGAGCTCGACCTCGACATGGTCGACCCGGTCGCCCGAGCGGACGGCATCGATGATCGTGTCGAGCCGATCACGGAGGTGCCCGGGGAGGAGCACGCCAACCTGCTGCCCTATCGCCTCGCTCGCGTCGAAGCCGAAGATCAGCTCGGCACTGCGGTTCCACGAGACGATGTGCTCGGACAGGTCGAGGGCGAACATCGCGTCGGATGACGTCTCGACGAAGGCACGCAACGTGGCCAGCTCGATCGGGTCTCCTCGATCTCCCCTCGTGTTCGTGACGCTAGCCCGAGTGCGTTCGCGCGTGGAGGGGTACATTCCGATCGGTGGCGTTGCGCAGTGCTGTTGCCCGCCTCGATGATGACGTCGACCTCCCCGGGGCCGCGCTCACCATGGCGCGCCGCTTTGCCGCGGGAGCCACCATGTGGTGCATTGCCCCGGAATGGCCGGAGCATGGACGCCACGTCGCCGTCGAGTTCGTGCATCCGGTGATCATGGGCAAGCGGGCGCTGCCTTCGCTCTCGATCGAAGGCGTGAACGCGGTCGCGCGCCTTCGTGCGAGCGTGCGCCCGGGTGACATCGTCCTCGCCGTCGCCTCCGCATCGGAAGCGACAGTGTTGGATGCGATGCAGCGCACGCCGGCGTGGGGCGCGACGTCGATCTGGATCGGACATGGAGCCCGGCCGGCGGCAAGATCGGCCGATCATCTCCTGTGGTCCGCCGAGGCGTCCGAGCTCGGCCGCCACGACGGCTCGATGGTGTTCGCGTACCACGTCCTGTGGGAGCTGGTGCACGTCTGCTTCGAGCATCCAGGGCTTCTCGATGACGCTGTTGCCTGCGACGACGGAGAGGGAGCCTGCATCACCTGCTCCGACGAGGCGAGGTTGGCCGAGGTCGTCTCGATCGTCGCGCCGTCGCTCGCTTCCGTCCGCACCGCTCGCGGTGTCGAGGAGATCGACACGACGCTCGTCGACCCCGTCGACCCTGGAGACCTGGTGCTGATCCACGGCGGAGTCGCGATCACACACGTCGAGGCGGCGTCGTGACCAGCGGCGAACGAACAGACTTCCTCTATCCGTTCATCGAACGCGACGAGCGGGATGCCGACGCGTTGCTCGTCGATCTCGCCCGGTCCGCGGCAGCGAAGCACGCCGAGAGCAGCGCGCTCCGCTCCGCGACGCTCTCGAACCAGGCCGAGGCCGTGGCGCTGGTCGCTGACGCCATGGCAAAGCGATTCCGGGCGGGTGGGAGTCTCTTCACGTTCGGCAACGGCGGAAGCGCCACCGATGCGGCGTCAGTCGCTGCCCTCTTCGCAACACCACCGCACGGACGCCCGGTGCCTTCCCGCAACCTCGCCGAAGACCCCGCGATCCTCACGGCACTCGGGAACGACGTCGGGTTCGACCTCGTCTTCTCGAGGCAGCTGATCGCCCATGCCGGCCGCGACGACATCGCTCTCGGCATCTCGACGAGCGGGGGATCGCGCAACGTGCTGACAGCGATGCACGAAGCACGGGGTCGCGGCATGCTGACCATCGGACTCGCCGGATACGGCGGGGGCGAGCTCGCGCGCTCACTCGATGTCGACCATTGCTTGGTGGTCGAGGCGGAGAGCGTGCACCGCATCCAAGAGACGCAGGACGCCCTCGCGTGCGCGGTCTGGGAAGCGGTCCAGCACCGCCTCGAGGTCGCTGATGGCTGACGTCGGGCACAGCGATCGCGAGGCGGCGGTACTCGAGCGGATCGAGGCGTTCCGGCGACGCCGCCCCGCGCTGAAGGACGAGGTCGTCACCCTCGCGCACGGGGCTGGAGGCAAGGCGTCGGCTGCGCTCGTGGGTGAAGTGTTCGTCAACGCGTTCACTCCCGAGCCCGGCCCGCTGCCTGATGCCGCAACGCTGCCGCTCGACAGCGGTGAACGCCTCGCGTTCAGCACCGACTCCTTCGTCGTCAAGCCGTGGCGCTTCCCCGGCGGCTCGATCGGTCACCTGGCGGTCCACGGCACCGTCAACGACCTCGCCGTGCAGGGCGCGGTTCCGAGGTGGCTGTCGGCCGCGTTCGTCATCGAAGAGGGCTTTGCGGTGAGCGAGCTGCGTGCCATCGCCTCGGACATGGCTGACGCCGCGGCGGCGGCGGGAGTCACGATCGTCACCGGCGACACGAAGGTGGTCGGTCGGGGAGCGGCGGACGGGGTGTTCATCACGACCGCGGGCGTGGGGATCATTCCGCCCGGCCGCGATCTGGGTCCGGGCCGCGTCCGGCCTGATGACGTCGTGCTCGTCTCCGGCACCATCGCCGATCACGGCATGGCCGTCATGCTCGCCCGCGGTGACCTCGCGCTCGAAGCCGACATCCGCTCGGATACCGCACCCCTCGGTGGGCTCGTGGCCGCGCTGCTCGATGCGGCGCCGTCCACTCGCTGGCTCCGCGATCCGACGCGCGGCGGTGTCGGCACAGTGTGCAACGAGCTCGCGCACGACTCGGGCCTCGGAGTTGCGCTCGACGAGAGCGCGCTTCCGATCAACCCGGCTGTGGTCGGGGCATGCGACTTGCTCGGCATCGACCCGCTCTATGTCGCGAACGAAGGAAAGCTCGTCGCGGTCGTCGATCCGGGTGAGAGCGATGCGGCCCTCGCTGCGATGCGGGCACACCCGCTGGGCGAGGCAGCGGCGCGCATAGGCGAGATCGTCGGAGACCCCGCCCGGATCGTGGTGCTGCGCACGACCTTCGGGGGCACCCGCATCGTCGACATGCTCGTTGGGGATCCTCTCCCTCGCATCTGCTGACGACGTTTGCCGTGACCCTCACTCGTCGCAGGCTGCGCGTCACGGGGACCGTGCAAGGCGTGGGATACAGGCCGTTCGTCTACCGGCACGCGGTCGACTTGGGATTGCGCGGCTGGGTGCGCAACGACAGCGCGGGCGTGCTCATCGACGTCGAAGGCGAGGCCTCGACCATCGACATCCTGCAACGGCTGCTCGTCGAGCAGGCGCCTCCGCTCGCGCGAGTCACGAGCGTGACGAGCGAGATCGTCGATTCGACTGCTGCCGGCTACTCGAGCGAGGGCTTCGAGATCGTGGGCTCGGACGCCGCCGGCGCAGCGTCGGCACCGGTGAGCATCGACAGCGCGACCTGTGACGACTGCCTCGCGGAGGTGCTCGATCCCGGTGACCGTCGCTACCGGTACCCGTTCACCAACTGCACGAATTGCGGGCCCCGTTACACGATCGTGCTGAGGGTTCCCTACGACCGGCCCATGACGACGATGGCGGGCTTCGCGATGTGCCCCGACTGCCTCGCGGAGTATCACGACCCGGCGAATCGCCGCTTTCACGCCCAGCCCAACGCGTGCCCGGCGTGCGGCCCGCGTCTCGTGTGGCACGACCTCTCCTCCGGACAGCGCGCGACCGGCGACGCCGCGCTTTCCGCGGCGTCGGCAGCGTTGCGCTCCGGCAAGGTCGTTGGCGTCAAAGGGATCGGCGGCTACCACCTCGCCGTCGACGCGACGGATGCTGCCGCCGTCGGCGAGCTGCGACGGCGGAAGGCACGCGACGACAAGCCCTTCGCGGTGATGGTTGCCGACCTCGAGTCAGCCGCCACTGTCGTCGAGCTGACCGCCGCGGCGCGCGCCGAGCTCACCTCGCCACGTCGACCGATCGTCCTCGCAATTCGACACCCGAGCGACTCAGTCACTGACGCCGTGGCTCCGCGTCTGCCCGAGCTCGGCGTGATGCTGCCGTACACGCCCTTGCACCACTTGCTGCTCGCCGACGTGGACCGCCCGCTGGTCATGACGAGCGGCAACCTCAGCGACGAGCCGATCGCGCACGAGGACCGCGATGCCGAATCGCGGCTCGGGCCGCTCGTCGACGGCCTGCTTTCGCATGACCGAGCCATCCACATCCGGTGTGACGACTCTGTGGTGCGCGCTTCAGGCCGTCAGCCGCAGCTGCTGCGCCGGTCGCGGGGCTATGCGCCCGAGCCACTCAGCCTGCCGTTCGAGCCGAGCCGCGCTGTCCTCGCGCTCGGCGCAGAGCTCAAGAGCACGATCGCGGTCACGAAAGGCTCGACCGTCGTGCCGAGCCATCATCTCGGCGACCTGGAGCATCTCGCCACGTATCGAGCGTTCCTTCAAGCCGTCGATCACCTCCCCGCGCTCTACGGCGTCACCCCCGAGCTCGTCGCGCACGACCTGCATCCCGAGTACCTGTCGTCGAAGCTCGCCGAAGAGCTCGACATTCCCACGGTCGCTGTGCAGCACCACCACGCGCACGTCGCGGCCTGCATGGTCGAGCACGGGCGCACCGATCCGGTCGTCGGGGTGACCTTCGACGGGCTGGGCTACGGCACCGATGGGACGATGTGGGGCGGCGAGGTGATGATCGCGGACCTCGGAGGCTTCGAACGGATCTCCCACCTGAGGTCAGCGCCCATGCCCGGCGGCGTCGCCGCGATCCGGGAGCCGTGGCGCATGGCCGCGGTCTGGGCGATCCACGCCGGCGTCGACCCCGCGAGGGCGCTCCCGGCGGTCGACGCCACCTCGGTCGCCGCTGTCGCCGCCCTCGCCGAACGTCCTGGCGCGGTCACGACGACAAGTGCGGGGCGTCTGTTCGACGCAGTCGCCGTATTGCTCGGTGGCCGATCGCGCGTCACCTACGAGGCGCAGGCCGCGATCGAGCTCGAGGCACTCGCGCGCACCGCGAGTCGGCGGCAGCTGCCGCGCTACGAGCTCGTCTGCGAAGATGGCGTGCTCGATCCATCCCCGCTCGTCGCTGCGCTCACCCGCGATCACGCAGCCGGCATGGACTCGGCGCTCCTGGCCGCCGCGTTCCACGAGTCATTCGGGCGCGCCGCGGCGGCGCTCGCGGCGGGAGTTGCGAGCGACGCCGGACTCGACACGGTCGTGCTGACAGGCGGCGTCTTCCAGAACGCGCTGCTCACCGAAGTCGTCGAATCAGCGCTCACGGCCTTCGGTCTGCGCGTCCTCGTCCACTCGCTGGTCCCGCCGAACGACGGGGGGATCAGTGTCGGTCAGGCCGCGATCGCCGGCTGGATCTCGCGCTCCGGTTGAGTGCAGCGCTGCGCCACCGAGGTGCGCGCGAGCCCGCACCCGCTGGGTCGATGTGCGCAACCCGCTCTCGTCGAACTCCTCGGGCAACCGCCGTCGATACCGTGCTGCGAGCATCGGCTCGGCGTCGCCGCCCGACTCCATCACGAGACACGGCGCGAGGAACGGGCAGCGGCGGCAGATGTCGGGCGCGGGGGACGCGGGGACCGCGACCTTCGCGTCGGTCATCGCCCGTGCTTGCCGCCCGAGCTCCTGTCCGACGAGATGCATCTCCCCGTGGCCACGCCGCACCCATGTGCGTCGGACCCCATCGAGCTCTTCGCGATGGGCGATCTCGTCAGGTCTGTCGACCGCTGCGCCGAGGATGCGCTCTTCGGGAGTCATCGGGCTGCGTCGCAGGTTCGCGCGACGGGCCCCTGTGGTCATGTCCCGACGGTCCAGCTCCGCGTCGGCGGCGATGTCCAGGTCGTCCGCCCGCACAGCGGGAGGATCTGCGGCCTCAGCATCCGTGATGCGCAGCTCGTTGTGCACCGTGCCCGCGACATGGATCTGCGGGTACGCGGTCTCGAGCGCCCACAAGATCCGCACGGTTCGCTGCGCCTGGAGCAGTTCCCGGTCGTCGGTCCACGAACCCCACGACAGGCGGTGGTCCACCACCCACCATTCGTCATCCGGGTCGGCGATCAGCTGATCGAGGCGGCACAGGTATCGGATGGGCCGCCCGTCGGGCGTGCCGAGCTCCGCGCCGGATCGGTCGGGATGAGGCACCGGCACCCACAGGTCGTCGTCGGCGAGCACCGAGTCGAAGTCGTCGAACGCGGCTGCGAACGCGAAGTAGCGGTGGAGCAGCAGATGACCCAGGCGCCATGCACGGTCCCAGGTCGCCGTGAGCGCTTCGTCGAACGCCGCCACCGCCTCGTGGGCAGCGCGGTCCTCGCGCAGCGCGCGTCGGAAGCCCTCGACCGCGAGCGGTCGCACGATCGACCGGTTCCAGTCGTCCATCGCGGGGAAGTAGTAGACCGCGAGCGCGGTGCGGAGCGCGGTATCGAAGTCGAGGGGGGCGGGGAGCAACGGCACCAGGTCGCGCCGAACTCTCGCTCCGAGGTCCCAGGCTCGTCGGCACGAGTCGAAGGTCTCCGTCTCGGACGGACGCAGCACGAACGTCCAACTCACCGATCTCACACATACCGCAGACGCTGAGGCGAGCGAAGGGGTGCAAAACCCACCCATTGAGGGGTCACCCGAGCGGGGTTAGACACCTTCACAGGGAGGCTTGGGTCGCCTCCCGGGGGGAGGCACGCATGCCGTCGACCACGAAGGCTCCGCCTGACGACACCGTCATCCACGTCTTGTGGATCAATGCCGGCCTCAGCTGCGACGGCGACTCGGTCGCGCTCACCGCAGCAACGCAGCCGAGCATCGAGGAGATCGCGCTCGGCGCCTTGCCCGGACTTCCGAAGATCGCTGTGCACTGGCCGCTCATCGATTTCGAGTGCGGGCCCGTCGGTGGAGCCGACGACTTCATCGAGTGGTTCTTCAAGGCGGACCGCGGTGAGCTCGAGCCATTCGTGCTCGTCGTCGAGGGATCGATCCCGAACGAGGCGATCAAGAGCGAGGGCTACTGGTGCGGGTTCGGGAACAACCCGGAGACCGACCAGCCGATGACGACGAGCGAGTGGCTCGACCGCCTCACTCCGAAGGCGCTCGCGGTGCTCGCGGTCGGCACCTGCGCGACGTACGGCGGGATCCACGCGATGGCGGGCAACCCGACCGGCGCGATGGGCGTCCCCGACTACCTCGGCTGGGGATGGAAGTCGAAGGCCGGCATCCCGATCGTGTGCGTTCCGGGGTGCCCCATCCATCCCGACAACCTCTCGGAGACGATCCTGTACCTCCTGTACATGGCGACCGGCCAGGCGCCGATGATCCCGCTCGACGAAGCCCTCCGACCGCAGTGGCTCTTCGGCAACACCGTGCACGAGGGGTGCGACCGCGCCGGGTACTACGAGCAAGGCGACTTCGCGACCGAGTACGGCTCGCCCAAATGCATCGTGAAGCTCGGGTGCTGGGGGCCGGTCGTCAACTGCAACGTCCCCAAGCGCGGGTGGATCAACGGCGTGGGCGGTTGCCCGAACGTCGGCGGCATCTGCATCGGCTGCACGATGCCGGGCTTTCCGGACAAGTTCATGCCCTTCATGGACGAGCCGCCGGGAGCTCGCGTCTCGACCATGGCGAGCAACGTCCTCGGGGGCGCGATCCGCCGACTGCGGAACATCACGCAGCACACCGCGAACGAAGAGCCGAAGTGGCGAGGCAAGGGTTCGACGCTGACCACCGGCTACAAGAGCAACTGGAGGTAGACGCCATGGCCACCACCACGAAGGTCAGCGGCGATGTCGTCGAGATGGCGTGGGATCCGATCACGCGCATCGTCGGAAGCCTCGGGATCTACACCAAGATCAACTTCGGCACGGGACGAGTAGAGGAGTGCCACAGCACGTCCTCGATCTTCCGTGGTTACAGCATCTTCATGAAGGGCAAGGACCCGCGCGACGCACACTTCATCACGAGCCGCATCTGCGGCATCTGTGGCGACAACCACGCGACCTGTTCGTGCTACGCGCAGAACATGGCGTACGGCGTGCATCCGCCCGCGCTCGGCGAGCAGATCGTGAACCTCGGGGAAGCCGCGGAGTACATGTTCGACCACAACATCTTCCAGGAGAACCTGGTCGGGGTCGACTTCTGCGAGAAGATGGTCGCAGAGACGAACCCCGGTGTGCTCGAGCGTGCGAACAACACCGAGGCGCCGCACGCGGCCGATCACGGGTACCGGACCATCGGCGACATCATGCGTTCGCTGAACCCGTTCTCGGGCGAGTTCTACCGCGAGGCTCTGCAGGTGAGTCGGTGGACGCGTGAGATGTTCTGCCTCATGGAGGGGCGCCACGTGCACCCCTCGACCCTGTACCCCGGCGGGGTCGGCACGACCGCGACCATCCAGCTCTTCACGGACTACTACACGCGCCTCATGCGCTATGTGGAGTTCATGAAGCGCGTGGTGCCCCTTCACGACGACCTCTTCGACTTCTTCTACGAGGCGCTTCCCGGCTACGAAGAGGTCGGACGGCGACGCGTCCTGCTCGGTTGCTGGGGTGCCTTCCAAGATCCCGATGTGTGCAACTTCAGCTACCGCGACATGACGCGTTGGGGTCGCGCCATGGGGGTCACGCCCGGCGTCGTCGTCGACGGCAACCTCGTCACCAACGATCTCGTCGAGATCAACCTCGGCATCCGCATCCTCCTCGGTCATTCGTTCTATGACGACTGGGAGGGCCAGGAGATGTTCGTCACCAAGGATCCGCTCGGGAACCCGGTCGATCGTCGTCACCCCTGGAACCAGCACACGAACCCGCAGCCCCAGAAGCGCGACTTCGACGACAAGTACAGCTGGGTCATGTCTCCCCGTTGGTACGACGGCAAGGACCACCTGGCGCTCGACACCGGCGGCGGGCCGATCGCTCGCCTCTGGTCGACGGCGCTCTCGGGCCTCGTCGAGACGGACTTCCTCAAGGCGACCGGTCGCAGCGTGGAGATCCATCTGCCCCGCACGGCCCTGAAGCCCGAGGTGACCTTGGAGTGGAAGATCCCGCAGTGGTCGAACGCGATCGAGCGGGACCGCGCCCGCACGTACTTCCAGGCGTACGCGGCAGCGGCCGCGCTCGACTTCATCGAGAAAGCGCTCGCCGATGTGCGCGCGGGCAAGACCAAGACCTGGGAGCCGTTCAAGGTGCCCGACGAGGCGATCGGTTGCGGCTTCACCGAGGCCGTGCGCGGTGTGCTCTCCCACCATCTCGTGATCAAGGGCGGGAAGATCGCGAACTACCACCCTTATCCGCCCACGCCGTGGAACGCGAACCCGCGTGACGTGTACGGCACCCCGGGTCCGTACGAAGACGCGGTCCAGAACACGCCCATCTTCGAGGAGAACTCACGCGACAAGTTCAAGGGCATCGACATCATGCGTGCGGTTCGCAGCTTCGACCCGTGCTTGCCCTGTGGCGTCCACATGTACCTCGGAAAGGGAAAGGTGCTGCGCAAGATCCACTCGCCGACGCAGGTCCCCGACCCCGCAGAGTTCGAGTGAGCAATCGCCTGCTGCCCGAAAGGAGACCGTGCCCACCCCACCGCTGAACCTTCGGGCAGCAGGCGACCGCATCGAGCGGCTGCTCGACGAGCTCGCCGCGTGTGGTGATCCGAAGCCTCGGGCGATCGCCGAGGAGCTCATCCGCCAGATCACCGAGCTCTATGGAGCCGCGCTCGGTCGCGTGCTCGAGCTCGCCCGCGGGGACTCGTTCCTCGAGGAACGTCTCGCGTCGGATGATCTGCTCGGCAGCTTGCTCGTGCTGCACGGCCTGCACCCCGAGTCACTCGAGACTCGAGTGCGGCGCGCCCTGGAGTCGGTGCGTCCCGTCCTGGGCGCGCACAAGGGGGATGTCGAGCTCGTCGACATCGATCCGGTCGCGAACGCGGTGAGGTTGCGGCTCCTCGGCAGCTGCGATGGCTGCCCATCCTCGACCGTCACGCTTCAGATGGCCGTCGAGCGAGCGATCCTCGAAGCCGCGCCCGAGGTGGCGATCATCGATGTCGATCAGCCCTCGAACCGTGGCGTCGCCACGCCCGTGATGCTCACGAAGAAGCCGGTGTTCGAGGAGTGCCCGGCAGGGATCGCGGGATGAGTGACGACCCGCTCCGGGTTCTGCGAGTCATCCGGGAGAGCCCGCTCACGACCCCGAGGCCCAAGCCGGGCGAGCAGTGCGAGCTCTGCGGTGAGGAGATCCCCGACGCGCACGGCCACCTCGTCGACCTCCATGCGCGCTCGTTGATGTGCGCCTGCCGCGGCTGCTACCTCCTCTTCACCCCGGACGGCGCAGGGGGCGACCACTTCAAGGCCGTGCCTGAGCGCTATCTCGCGTTTCCCGACCTGACGCTCACGGCGACGCAGTGGGAGTCCCTCCAGATCCCCGTCTCCGTCGCGTTCTTCTTCGTCAACTCGACCCTGGGTCGTGTCGCCGCGTTCTACCCGAGCCCCGCAGGCGCGACCGAGTCGTTGCTCTCACTCGACGTGTGGGACGACATCGTGGGCGACTACCCCGCGCTCGCGACGCTGCTGCCGGACGTGGAGGCGATCCTGGTCCGCGCCGACCGCGAGTCCGGGGATGCGGAGGTCTTCCTCGTGCCCATCGACGCGTGTTACGAGCTCGTCGGCCACCTCCGCATGCTGTGGCAAGGCTTCGACGGGGGCAGCGAGGCGCGAGAAGCGCTCGAGCTGTTCTTCGCGGGTGTCCGCGATCGGGCAGGGCTGTGACGGACTCCGCGTTCACGTTCGACGTGGTCGACGCCCGGTGCGAGCCATACGCCGCTGTGCCGACGATCATGCTGCGGACTCGCATCGTCGAGCACACAGGCGCGACTGTGCACGCGCTCGCTCTTCGATGTCAGATCCGCATCGAACCGCAGCGTCGCCGGTACGAGCCCCTCGAGGAGCAGCGGCTGGTCGAGCTCTTCGGAGAGCCCAACCGTTGGGGCGACTCGCTTCGCCCCTTCCTTTGGACTCACGTCGCGAGCACGGTGACGACGTTCGCCGGCGAGACCGAGGTCGATCTTCCGGTCACCTGCACCTACGACTTCGAGATCGCGTCGACGAAGTACCTGCATGCGCTCGACGACGGCGAGATCCCCTTGGTGCTCCTGTTCGCGGGTTCAGCGTTCTTGCGGGGAGAGAGCGGCATGAGCGTCGCGCCGGTCGCCTGGCATGCCGACACGACGTTCCGGCTGCCGGTCTCGGTGTGGCGGCAGATGATGGACGTCTACTTCCCGAACAGCGGATGGGTGATGCTCAGCAGGGAGGTGCTCGACCGGCTCACGGAGTACAAGGCGTCACGAGCGCTCGCGAGCTGGGACCTCACCGTCGAGCATCTTCTCAAGGAGGCGGAGTGACCGCGGATCGCTTCGCAGCAGCGCGAGCCGTCGCCGACGCGGTGCTCCTCGAGGGGTACGTCCTGTACCCGTACCGGGCGTCAGCCCGGAAGAACCAGATCCGCTGGCAATTCGGAGTGCTCGTTCCACCCGAACAGGTCGTCGTCGAGCCCTCGGAGCGAGCCTCGGTGCGCACGGAGTGCGTCATCGACCCGGGCGACGCGCCTCGGCTGCACGTGAGGGTGCGGTGCTTGCAGGTGCAGCACCGCTCACTCGAGCGAGCGGCGGGCCGTGAGTGGTTCGAGCCGGTCGACGAGCTCGTCGTAGGGAACGCCCGGTGGGTGCCGTGGGACGAGGCGGTCGAGCACGAGATCGACGTGCCGCCCATCGTGTTGCTCCCTGTGCAGCCGCCGGTCGTCTTTCCCTTCGTGCTCGCAGGCGGACAGGACATCGAGGAGCTGGTCGACGACGCCGGCGTCGTGGGCAGAGCAGTGCGGCGGCGCGAGCCGATCTCCGGGCTCGTGCACGTCACGACCGGCTGGGCTCCGGGCCCCGGCGCGCTGATGAAGGTGCGTGTGGTCGTCGAGAACACGTCCGAGTGGTCAGAATGTGGCGCTTCGCGTGCCGACATCGTGAGACGGTCGTTGGTGGCAGTGCACACGCTTCTCGCCGTCGACGACGGCACGTTCCTGTCTCTCGTCGATCGGCCTGAGGACGCTGTCGAGGCGCTCGCCGCGTGCGAGAACGAGGGGACGTGGCCCGTGCTGATCGACGACGCGGACACGCTGGTGCTTTCGTCGCCCATCATTTTGTACGACCACCCGACCGTCGCCCCCGAGAGCCCCGGCGACCTCTTCGACGCCACGGAGATCGACGAGATCCTGGCGCTGCGGGTGCTCACCCTCACCGATGACGAGAAGGCAGAGGCGCGGGGCACCGACGCGCGCGCCGCCGCGATCGTCGACAGGGTCGACGACTTCCCTCCGGAGGTCTGGGAGAGACTCCACGGCGCCGTGCGGGCGATCGCTCCAGTGGCCGACTCGCCCGGGGAGACGGAACCGTGGTGGGACCCGGGCTCTGACGCGACGTTCGATCCCGCGGCGGACACGGTGTTCGTCGGTGGGGTCGAGGTGGGCGCCGGCGCCCGGGTCCGCCTTCAACCGTCACGCCGGGCAGACGCGCACGACATCTTCCTCGCCGGGCTGACGGCGGTGGTCGCCGGCGTGTTCAACGACGTCGACGGCGGCGTCCATGTCGCGGTCACCCTCGAGGACGATCCGGCATCGGACGAGCTCGTGTGGCAAGGCCGATATCTCTACTTCCAGCCCGACGAGCTCCAGCTGCTCACCGACGTGTCGACGGAGGCATGACCGTGACCGGGCCGCGCGTGCTCGTCGCCGGCATCGGCAACATCTTCTTCGGCGACGACGCGTTCGGGGTCGAGGTCGCTCGTCGTCTCGCGAGCAGGTCGCTGCCAGAAGGCGTGAAGGTCGTCGACTATGGCATCCGGGGAGTGCACCTCGCCTACGAGCTCCTCGACGGGTACGACGCGCTTGTGCTCGTCGATGCCCTCGCGATGGGCGAGGCCGCCGGCACCGTGGCAGTCGTCGAGCCCGAGATCGACCTCGACGAGCAGGACGACGCAGGGCCACCGCTGGAGGCGCACAGCATGAGCCCTGCGGTCGTGCTCGGGTTGATCAGGAGTCTCGGCGGGAACGTCGACAGAGTGGTGATCGTGGGCTGCGAGCCCGCCGTGCTCGACGACGGCATCGGGCTTTCGCCGGTCGTGGCGGCAGCGGTGAACGCAGGGGTCGCCGCTGTCGTCGAGGTCGTGGACGACCTTCGTCTCGTCGCGAGAAGGGAGTGTTGAGGATGCTGCGTCGAATCGCCCTCATGTCGTTGTTGGCCGGGCTGGCCGTGGTGGCCGCGCGTGCGCTGCCCGATGTGTTTCGGTACCTCAAGATCAGGGAGATGTGATGGAAGTCGTCGGTTGGGTCGCCCTCGCCGTGGTGGCGCTCGTCATCGTGTTGGCCGTGGGCTTCATCCTCGTAGCGCTCCCGGACGTGTCGCGCTATCGCCGGTTGCGCAAGATGTAGGGCATGGCCCGCTTTCGCATCGTGCCTGACAAGTCGGCAGTCCTCATCGAAGCGACCTCGAGCCTCCATCCCATCCATACGCGGACCATGGGCTTGGAGGGTTTCTTGGACGTCGACGTCCGCGACGGCACCATCGAACCTTCCGCGGACGCGAAGGGGGAGCTGTCACTGCGAGTTGAGCGGCTTTCGTCGGGAAACCGCCTCGAGGATCGGGAGTTGCAGCGCCGCATCGACGCGAGGCGGTTCCCGACGATCGAAGGACGGTTGGCGAAGATGGCGAAGGTTGGCGCCGACGGTCGGTTCCGCGTCTCAGGCGATCTCACGTTTCACGGCGTCACCCGCCGATACGAGGACGACATCGTCATCACGCGGGTCGACGACGACACGCTCGAGCTGGCGGGCGAATCCGCGTTCGACATCCGCGACTTCGGCATGGAGCCACCCCGGATATTCATGTTGCGAGTCCACCCGGACGTGAAGGTGCGGATCGAGGTCGTCGCGACGAGAGTCGCGGAGAGGGAGGGATAAGCCATGTGCCTCGGTATCCCGGGCCGGCTCACCGAGCTGAACGCTGGGCATGAGCATCTCGCGCGGGTCGACGTGAACGGGGTCAGCCGGTTGATCAACGTCGGCCTGCTCGAGGACGAAGGCCTTTGCATCGGGGACTGGGTGCTCATCCACGTCGGGTTCGCGATGTCGAAGATCGACGAGGACGAGGCGCAGCGTGCCTTCGAGGGACTGCAGCTGATGGGCCAGGCCTACACGGACGAGCTGCAGGCGATGGCCGAGTCGCGGGTCACATGAAGTACGTCGACGAGTACCGCGATCCCGCCGCCGCGCGGGTGTTGGTGGAGCGCATCACCGCGCTCGCCGGCGCCGACGGCTTCAAGTTCATGGAGGTGTGCGGTGGGCACACCCACACCATCTACCGCCACGGCATCGAGCACGTCCTTCCCGCGAACGTCGAGCTCGTGCACGGCCCCGGATGCCCGGTGTGCGTGATCCCCATGGGTCGAGTCGACGACGCGATCGCCGTCGCGGAGACGCCGGGCGTCACCTTCACGTCGTTCGGCGACATGATGCGAGTGCCCGGGGGCAACGGCAGCCTGCTCGAGGCCAAGGCACGCGGCGCAGACGTGCGCTTCGTGTACTCGCCGCTCGACGCGTTGAAGCTCGCGGCCGACAACCCCGATCGCCAGGTCGTGTTCTTTGCTGTCGGCTTCGAGACGACCGCGCCGTCTACCGCGGTCACGCTCCTGCGGGCGAAGGAGCTCGCAATCACAAACTTCTCCGTCTTCTGCAACCACGTCACGATCGTGCCGCCGATCAAGGCGATCCTCGAGTCGCCCGACCTTCGCCTCGACGGCTTCCTCGGCCCCGGTCACGTGTCGACGGTCGTCGGGAATCGGCCGTACCGCTTCGTGCCGGCGCAGTACGGCAAGCCGATCGTGACGGCGGGCTTCGAGCCGCTCGACATCCTCCAGGCCATCGTGATGCTCCTGACCCAGATCCGTGATGGCCGCTGCGAGGTCGAGAACCAGTACACGCGCGTCGTGCGAGACGAGGGCAACCCCAAGGCTCTGCAGGTGATGGCCGACGTGTTCGAGCTACGCCCGCATTTCGAGTGGCGCGGGCTCGGCTTCATCTCGCAGAGCGCGCTGAAGTTGAACGACGCGTTCGCGGCGTTCGACGCCGAGCTGCGCTTCGATATCCCGAACGTGCGGGTCGCCGACCCCAAGGCGTGTCAGTGCGGCGAGGTGCTCAAGGGCGTCATCAGGCCGTGGGAGTGCAAGGTCTTCGGCACCGCCTGCACGCCAGAGACTCCGATCGGCACCTGCATGGTGTCGTCCGAAGGTGCGTGTGCTGCGTATTACAACTTCGGTCGCCTGCACCGCGAAGCCGCGATCACGCTCGGCCGCCGTCCCGGTGCGTCTGTCAGCGCGTGA
>DATKAS010000239.1:0-2567 GCA_035497855.1 Acidimicrobiales bacterium | reverse complement strand
CGAACCACCCGTCCTTGAACGCCGCCGCGGTCGCCTCGGGGTTGTTGAAGTAGCCCCGCACGACCGTGGGCCCCTTCAGCCAGATCTCCCCGACCTCGCCGGTCGCGAGGTCGGTGCCGTCGGCGTCGACGACCTTCACCTCCATCACCGGGGAGATCACCACTCCGACGCTGTCGGGGCGGTCGACGTACGCCTTGCCCCCGTTCGAGACTGCTGCGCCGGACGTCTCTGTCATGCCGTAGCCGTTGCCCGGCGCGGTCCGTGACATGAGCTGGCTGTCGATACGTCGGACGAGCTCGGGCGGCACGAGCGTCGCGCCCGAGGCGATGCTCGCGAGCGACGACAAGTCGCGGCCGCGAGCAGACGCGTCTTCGAGCATCTCGAACATGGTCGTTGGCACGCCCGCGGTCGCGGTCACCTGTTCGCGCTCGACGAGGTCGACCGCTTCGGCGGCGTCCCACTTGTACATCAGCACGATCTTGCCGCCGATCGCGGTGTACACGAGAAGCCCCGACTGCAGGCCGCCGACGTGGAACAGCGGGAAGGTGAGCAGCGTCGCGGGAGGGAGCGGGGGCGGCGCATCGGCCGCGGGCGGGTTCGCGATCGCTGCCATGGTCTGGCGGTACATGAGGTTCATGAGGAAGGCCATGTAGTTGCGGTGCGTGGCCACTGCGCCCTTGGGCTTCCCGGTCGTGCCCGAGGTGTACATGATCGTGGCGTCGCTGTCGGGATCGATCTCGATGTCGGGCAGCGACGCGACGTCGAGGTCGCCCAGCGCGTCGGCGAACGTCTCGGCGTTCGGCATGAAGCGCTCGGTCCTGACGAGCACGACGTGGCGTACCGCGGTCTGGTCGAGAATTGGCGCGACTCGCTCGGCTCGCTCTTCGTCGGTGAAGAGCACGACGCTGCCCGAGTCACTCAGCCCGTAGGCGAGCTCGGGGCCGGTCCACCAAGCGTTGAGCGGTACGACGACGGCACCGATCGCGATCGCTGCCCAGAACGCGAG
This sequence comes from Acidimicrobiales bacterium, assembly GCA_035497855.1. Taxonomy (GTDB): domain Bacteria; phylum Actinomycetota; class Acidimicrobiia; order Acidimicrobiales; family DATKAS01; genus DATKAS01. Next base: position 1,561 of record DATKAS010000239.1, on the reverse strand, counting down.
GCCCCACTCGGGGTAGTTGCGCATCGCGATGGCGACGCGATCACCGGGCTGCACGCCGTAGGTGCCGAGACGCTGCGCGAGCGCGTTGACGATCCGGTGCGACTCGGCGAACGAGTAGCGCTCGTCGTCGTAGACGAGGAAGGTCTTGTCGCCGTGCACCGCGCTCGCGAGCCAGACCGCACGCAACGACGGAGGGGCGCCCTTGAAGACACGCGTCGGCGTGCCGCGTACGTCGACCTCGACGATCTCGAAGAGATCGCTCATCGGTCCGCCTTCTCCGTGTCGAGGCCGATCGCCGCGAGCCAGATCGTGGCCAGGGTCTCGGAGGCAGCGACCACGTCTGCGGCGCTTTTCCCGGGCCCGAGGCCCTCGACGAACCACCGATGCGCGAACTCCTCGAGCATCGCGTTGAGTGCAGTCGCCGCGACATCGGGGTCGATGCCCGGACGCGGCCCGGCCTCCTCGATGCCCCGCTTCACGCGGGCGACGCGACGAGCCCGTTCGACGCGCCGCGCCGTCGCTATCTCATCGTCGAAGCTCGACGCCTCGTTCCACACCTTCGAGAGGGTCAGGTGCTCGACGTGGTCGGACAGGTACCAGAAGATCTCGGACCGGATCCGCTCGGCGAGCGTCTGGCTCGCCAGCTTCGGCCGGCGCTGCTGGGACGCCAGGGCCTGCTGGGTGAGCGCGAGCAGGATCTGGTGGCGGCTGCCGAAGTACTCGTAGAAGGTGCCGTGCCCGACCCCCGCTGCCTTCACGATGTCGGGGACGCTCGTGGCGTGGTAGCCGCGCTCGGCGAAGAGGCGTTGCGCGGCCTCGAGCAGGGCGCGGCGGGTCTCCTCCCCTCTCGCGGTCCTGGCGGTCGCTCGCTCGGTGGCCATCCCGGCGCGGAGTCTCGCAGAACCCGACACGGGTGTCGAAATGGCGAACGCCTGTGTTCAAGGCTCCGTGAGACCAAACGAGGGGAAGTTGACAGTCGTGTCGGGTCACTGTGAGGCTGGCCCGGATGCACGAGGCGCTGCACGAGACCCACCGGCTTTCGTACGACGGCGCGGTCGACGCCGACGGCCACATCCTCGAGCCCTCCGACCTGTGGGAGCGCTACCTCGAGCCGAAGTACCGCGACCGCGCGCTGCGCATCGCGAAGGACGACCGCGGCCTCGACGAGCTCGAGATCGACGGCAAGCGCTCGATGATGGCGCGGCGTGGCATGCCGTCGACGCTCGCCGCGATGGGCCGCATGGACCTCGCGCAGATGGCCCGCGACCCCGAGGTCACGTACGACAACCACGCCGCGTACGGCTCGACCGACGTGAAGGAGCGACTGGAGCTGCTCGACGCGGAGCACATCGACGCAGCGGTGATCTACACGACAACCGGCCTGCTGTGGGAGGCCGAGCTCGACGACGCCGAGCTCTCGCAGGCCTACACGCGCGCGTACAACCGGTGGATCTGCGACTGGTGCTCCGACAGCGGCGGTCGCCTCGTGGCCGCAGCGCACCTCTCGCTCGGCGATCCCAAAGGCGCGGCGGAGGAGCTCGCGCGTGCGGTCGGCGCTGGG
>DATKAS010000238.1:0-2709 GCA_035497855.1 Acidimicrobiales bacterium | reverse complement strand
CCCGCGAGCAACGTGAACGAGTCGGGCGCCGTCTGGTCGGGACGCTGGCGCACGTTCCCGTCGATGTGCGGGCCTCCTGGCCGGTGTGCGTTCGGCGGGATGTTCAGCGCGACCTGGATGTGATCGAGGATCAGCTCGAGCGGTTCGGGCGCGGTGAGCTCGTCGGCGATCGCGAGCGCTCCCGATCGGTTCAGTGCCGCGAACGCAGCCGGCAGGCGCTCGGGGGGCAGGAACCAGAAGTGCTTCCCGACCGTGTCGGCCGGTGGTGGCTCGGCGGTGATGAGCGCGTCGATCTCCGCATCGGCCGCCGTGAGGAAGCGCTCATCGACGACGCGGGGCACGACGAGGTAGCCGCGCTCGCCGAACTCACGAAGCTGCGCGGCAGTGAGCATCAGAGGTACGAGGCCAGCATCTCGGCCTGACTGCGGAGGTCGGCGGCGTCATCCATGAGGTCGGCCTGCATGTGGGCTCGGATGTCCACGTCCACGCCGCCGACCGTACCGAGGTGCTGAACTGCTGTCGTGCGACATGCGCGCGCCGACGATCTTGTCCCGATCGAGCCACTGCTCGCCGACATTCGTCGCCGTCCAGAGCTGACGGAGCGATCGGCTGGCACGTTCTACAAGAAGAGCCAGGCGTTCCTGCACTTCCACGAAGACCCAGCCGGGCTGTTCGCCGACATCCGGCTCACGCCGGGCGGCTCGTTCACGCGCATGCGCGTGAGCACGAAGGCCGAGCAACGAGCGTTCATGGCCGCGGTCGAGAAGGCGCTGGCGGGCTAGCCGGGGAGGCCGTACCAGGCGCGGCGCTCGATCGTGTCGGGTTCGAGCCGCCAGGTGTGCACGAGGCCGTCGATCACATCCGCGACCCAGATGAGCGTGCGCGTCACCTCTTCCTCGTCGGGCATCTCGAGGTGCGAGCCGGTCGTGTGCCCGACGACGGCGACCCACTGATCGCGTCGCCCCACCGCGTGCTCGTAGATGTGGTACGTCGGCCACGAGGTCGCGTAGCCGTACCAGGCCTCGATGTTCCGATCGCGCCCGACGAGAGGTGCCTCGTCGAACACCTCGAGCGAGTGGTCGGGCGCCATCAACCGTCCGAGACCTTCCACGTCGGCAGCGTTGATGCGAGCGATGAACTCACGGACGACGCTGACGTCGTCCATCGGGCCTCCCCTCGACGTGGCGCTTCAGGCGGTCGAGGCCTTCTTCCCACATCGGAGCGAACGTCTGCAACCACCCGAAGTAGATGTCTGCGAGCGGCTGGGGATCGATCTGGTACTTCCACTCTCGCCCCTGCTCCTCGGCGGTCACGAGCTCGGCCTCGCGGAGCACGCGCAGGTGCTTGGAGACCGCCGGCCTGCTGATGTGAGGGAAGCGGCGTGCGATCTGGCCCGCGTTCGCCCCCGGCTCGTCTCGGAGCAGCTCGAGGATCGCCCGCCGCGTCGGGTCGGCGAGCGCCGCATATGCGGCGTCGCGCCTGTCAGCCCGCGACACGGACGCGCAGCGCTTCCACCTGCCGGTTGGTCCACCCGCCCTCGAAGCCCCGCTGCATCTCTGCGCCGATCGCGCCGAACCGCTCGAAGCCGTGGTGGAACAGCTCGACCAGAGTTCCGCCGTTCGACGGGGTGAGGCGGATCGTGATGAGGGACGGCACCGGCCAGCCGTGGCCGATCCAGTCCTGCTCGAAGGTGAGCTCGTTCGGCGGGTCGTACACGAGCACCTTGCCGACGAACCTGAGGTCGGGGCCGCCCGCGTCGGTCTCGACCGTTGCTCCGACGACAGGTTCGTACGCGACGAGCGTGTGTCCGGTGCCGTACCAGGCGCGCATGGACTCGAACGACTCGACCTCCTTCCACACGCGTTCGGGCGTGGCGTCGATCCACGTGCTGCGCCGGACGGACAGGCCACCGATTTGCGTCACCATATGGTTACATGTAACCAAACGGTGACCCTTTTGTCGAGTGAATTCCCAAGTGGGAGGCTCGGTCGATGGCGACATGGGGAGACCTCGAGACGGCGGATCCGGCGATGGCCGAGGCGGGCCGGGCACTGATCTATCAAGTCGGTCCTGTCGGCCTCGCCTTCCTCGGCACAGTCCGCAAGGACGGCGTCGCGCGCGTGCACCCTGTGTGCCCGGTCCTCACCGCCGACCGCATGTATGTCTTCGTGATCCCCTCGCCGAAGCGCAACGACCTCCTTCGCGATGGTCGGTGCACGCTCCATTCGTTCCCGTGCAGCGACAACGAAGATGCCTTCAGCGTCACGGGGCGGGCCGCGCTCGTCGACGACGAGGCGACGCGACAGCGGCTGGCCGAGCAGTTCGCAGCGGAGCGCTCCATCATCGGCCTGACTCCAGCAGACGAGGATCTCCTGTTCGAGATCTCGGTCGACTCGTGCTTCCTGACCCGCACGACAGGCCACGGGGACCCGAACCCTCAGCATCAGCACTGGCGCGCCTGACGGGCGCGAAGCACCATTGGTGCGGCGCCTGAGGTCGTTCGCGCGCGGCTCAGTGCCAGTGATGGACAGCGCTGAGGCGATGCACGACCTCGTCGAACCGAGGCTTGTCGAGGGTGCCGCCTTCGCGGCGCACCGCGGTGGGATCGACGAGGAGCAGCCGATCGAGCTTCACGTACGACGGTCGCCCGGATCGATCCCACGGGCCGGTGCCGACCTCCATGTTGTCGGGATGCTCGGTGTGGTCCTT
>DATKAS010000237.1:0-4899 GCA_035497855.1 Acidimicrobiales bacterium | reverse complement strand
GATCAGCAACAACAACGGTCCCGGCGTGCTCGTTCGCGACAGCAACGATGCCGACGTCGAGGCCAACCTCATCACCGGGAACTGCGCCGGCATGTTCGTGCTCAGTACCTACGCGGACACGAGCGCCGTCTCGGCTCGGATGAACGTCGTCACCGCGAACAACCGCTTCTGCCCCGCCGGCGTCGACGGCTACCCGTCGTTCTCCGGCATCGGCATCGGCGTCGCTGGTGCACCCGACGCGGACGTGAACGCCAACCTCGTGAGCGGCAACCACGCGAGCCAGCCTGCCGACCTCCCGAGCGGCGACATCGTTCGCCTCGACGGTTAGACGTCGAACCGCAGCAAGTCGTCGTACGTCTCTCGCCGCACGACGACCCTCGCTCCGCCGTCACGAACGAACACCACTGCGGGGCGAGGGACCTTGTTGTAGTTGGAGCCCATCGAGTGGCCATAGGCGCCGGTGACCGGCGTGCAGAGGATGTCCCCGACGGCGATGTCGTCGGGGACCCTCGCGTTGGAGACCAAGACATCGCCCGACTCGCAGTGCTTCCCCACGATGCGGACGGTGCGAGGGCGCCCGGCATCTGTCTCCCGCGGAAGGAACGCCTCGTACCCGCTGCCGTACAGGACGGGTCGAGGGTTGTCGCTCATGCCACCATCAACGGCGAGGTAGGTGCGCAGGCCGGGCAACGTCTTCAGCGTGCCGACCGTGTACAGGGTGACCGCTGCTGCGGCGACGATCGACCGACCTGGCTCGACCGCGATCGGCACGCCGACCGCGTGTTGCTCGGCCGCGGCGTGGAGCACGCGCGCCCACTGCGACAACGTCGCGGCTTCCTCCCCCTCCACATACGCGACACCGAGCCCACCGCCGACGATCAGCTCGGGCAGCCCCGCCTCGCGCACGAACGGCGCGAGCACCTCGATCGCAGCACGGAACGACTCGACCGCGAACACCTGGCTGCCGATGTGGGCATGCAACCCGACGAGCTCGACGGCCGACGACGCCGCTGCTCTCTGCACCGCACGACGCGCGTCGCCCGCCGCGAGCCCGAACCCGAACTTCGAGTCGTCCTGACCGGTCTTCACGTACTCGTGCGTGTGCGCCTCGATGCCGGGGGTGACACGGAGCAGAACCGAAGGCACCAGGCCGTCCTCGGCATGCAGGTCGTCGAGCCGGTCGAGCTCGTCGAACGAGTCGACGACCGTGCGCCCGACGCCTGCCTGCCGCGCCATGCGCAGCTCGTCGTTGCTCTTGTTGTTGCCGTGCAGGACGAGTCGATCGGGCGGGAAGTCGGCGGCGAGAGCGACGTGGAGCTCGCCGCCGGTCGCGACGTCGAGCCGCAGCCCTTCCTCGCGCACGAGCCGAGCCATCGCCGTGCAGAGGAACGCCTTCGACGCGTAGATCGCACGGCCGGCCCCGAACGCGTCGACCGCCTCGCGGCAACGAGCGCGCACGTGCTCCTCGTCGTAGACGAAGAGTGGGGTGCCGTGCTCGGCCGCGAGGTCGAGGAGGTCGACCCCGCCGATCGACAGGCGACCTCGGGTGTCGATCGTCGCCGTGTCAGGGAGGAGGTGCCGCGGGATCGCGCTCACGCGTCGATCACATCGTGTCGGGGGCGTGCACACCGAGCACGTCGAGCCCGATGGCCAAGCCGATCCGCACTGCCTCGACGAGCCACAAGCGGGCCTGCGTCAGCTCCTCGCTGATCCCTTCCCCCATCACATAGCAGTCGTGGTAGAAGCCGTGGAAGCGATCCGCGAGCTCGCGCACCCAGGTGGTCACCTTGTGCGGCGCGCGCTCTTCGAGCGCGGCGACCATCACGTCCGGCAGCTCGAAGAGCGTGCGGAGGAGGTCGAGCTCGCGCTCGTGCACCAAGAGAGACAGGTCGACCTCCGCAAGCGGACGTCGTTCGACACCTCGCTCGACGGCGACCCGGTTGATCGACGCGATGCGAGCGTGCGCGTACTGCACGTAGTACACGGGGTTCTCCCGCGACTGCTCACGGATGACGTCCAGGTCGATGGTCGGCGCGCTGTCGACAGACGACAGCAGCGTGAGCAGACGCGTCGCATCCGGGCCGATGTCGTCGATGAGCTCGGACAGGTCGATGGCGTTGCCCAGCCGCTTCGACATGCGCCCCGACGCGAGGGACACCATCTGCCCGATCTTCACCTCCAGCTGGCCGCGCGGCACACCGAGCGCCTCCATCGCGGCGATCAGGCTCGGCACCTGCGCTTGGTGGTCGGCACCCCACACGTCGATGACGCGGTCGTAGCCGCGCACGAAGAACTTGTCGCGGTGGTACGCGACGTCGCCACCGAGGTAGGTGACATCGCCGTTCGACTTGATGAGCACGCGCTCCTTGCGAGGGTCGCCGAAGTCTTCGGTGCGCAGCCATGTCGCGCCCTCTCGGTCGAAGATCAGCCCCTTCGCCCGCAGCTCGGCGATCGCTTCGGCGACCGCGCCGCTCTCCTCGATCGACGCCTGGCTGTACCACTCGTCGAACCGGATGTTGATGCGCTCGAGCGTCGCCCTGATGTCGGCGAGCACGTGCTCGGCGGCCCACCGCCCGGCCGCGGTCACATCGTCGGGTCCGTCATAGCGCGCGCCGAGGTCGGCGACGTACTCACCCGGGTAGCCGTCCTCGGGTACGGGCTGGCCGTGCTTGCGAGCAAGGACGCTCTCCCCGAAGCGGCGCACCTGGCCGCCGGTGTCGTTCACGTAGTACTCACGGGAGACCACGTGGCCCGTGCGCTCGAAGAGGCGAGCAAGTGCATCGCCGTAGGACGCGAACCACCCGTTGCCCACATGCAGCGGGCCGGTCGGGTTCGCGGACACGAACTCGACCATGACCTTCTCGCCTTGGCCGATGTTCGGCTTCGCGTACCCGTCCGTGCCTCCCGCGACGACATCCCGCAGCACCTCGTGGAGCCAGGTGTCGCGCAGCCGGAAGTTCACGAAGCCCGGGCCGGCGACCTCCACGGCTGCGACGTGCGGGATCTGCGCGGTGCGCAGCTGCTCGGCCAGCTCGTTCGCGAGCTCCCGCGGGTTTCGGCCAGCGGCTTTCGCCGTGGCGAGCGCGACGTTCGTCGACCAGTCGCCGTGCTCGGCCACGCGCGGACGCTCGAGCACGATCTCCAGGGGCGGCTCGACCCCGAGGGCGGCGAGGGAGGCGCGCACCGCTGCGGCCAGATCTTCTCTGATCACGCGGCGTCCCGGATCACCCGCTGATCGTAACGTTGCCCCTCGTGCGCACCTCAGTCGAAACCGGTCAAACCCTCGCCTTCGATCGTCACGGTGACCCGAGCGCGGCGCCCGTCGTCCTGCTCCATGGGCTGTCGGGCAGCCGACTCGCCTACCGGAACGTCGCGGACGAGATCGACGGTGACGTCTGGAACGTCGACGAGCGCGGCCACGGCGAGTCCACGCGCGCCACGCTCGAGACGTACGACGCGTCGAGCTACGCGGCAGACATCGCCGCGCTCATCGAGACCCAGGTGCGAAGGCCTGCGTCCGTCGTCGGCCACTCGCTCGGCGGCGTCGTCGCGTTGACGCTCGCACAGTCCCGACCCGACCTGGTGACCGCGATATTCCTGGAGGACCCGCCGCTCTACGAAGGCGACGCAGCGCGGCGTGCCGCGAGCCCGACCGCGAAGTTCTTCCCCGCGATGATCGCGGCCGTCCGCGAACGTCAAGCAAGGGGCGCAGCCGCCGACGAGTACCGCTCCATCGTCGTGGAGACCGCGCCCGATGAGGTCGACGCGCGCTGCCAGTCGCTCGTGCTGTGGGATCCGACGACGATGCAGGCCGCCATCGACGGGATCGTGTGGAAGGAGTTCGACCCCGATGCCCGCGTCGGGTGCCCGGTCACGATCGTGCGTGCCGACCCGAAGGTCGGAGCGGTGTTCACACCCGACGACGCAGACCAGTTCACCACCTCGAACCCTCACGTGCGCATCGCGATGGTCGAGGGTGCGACGCACACGGTCCACGCGTCACCGACGCTCGGCGCCTACCTCATCCACCTGCGAAGGTTCCTCGCCGAGCGATGACCTCTGCGGTGGCGAGCACCATCAAGTGGGTGTTCGCACGCGGCACGGACGGGAACACAGACGCATCGACCACACGCAACCCGTCGACGCCCTTCACGCGACAGTCGCCGTCGACCACAGCGTCGCTCCCCGTGCCCATGCGGACGGTGCCGCAGATGTGCTGCGCGTCGCTCGCAGCGCGGACCGCGAACGCCGCGAGCTCCTCATCGGTCGCATCCGGCGCCGGGAACGGCTGCATCCAGCGGTCGAGGAACCGACCGGCGGCGATCCCTTCGATGGCGTCGGAGCTCACGAGATCACTCACTCGCCGCAGCCCGTCGACGATCCGGACGAGGTCGCGCTCGTCGCTCACCATCTCCTCGTCGATGACCGGATCGACTTCCGGGTCTGGCGAGGCGAGCCGCAGCCGTCCCTCCGAGAAGCACTGGTTGATCCAGACGCCGACGAGGCCGACGGGTGCGACGGGCGTGCGGTTCATCCCGACGATCATCATGTCGTTGCGGCCCGCGCCCGCGAGCTCGGACGTGTAGCGCAAGCAGACGTTCGTGTGGCGATCGAACGGCGTCGCAGGCTGGGCTTCGTCCTTCAGCGGGATCACCGCGAAGACGACCGGATGATCCTGCAGGTGCTCACCCACCGGTAGGTCGACGGCGAGACCCGGACCGATGCCCGAGCGCAAGAGGATCGCCGGTGAGTGCACCGCTCCGGCGCACAGAACGATCTCGCCGCCCTCGACGGTCGTCCACTCCCCCTCGATGCGCACGCGCACGCCGATCGCCCGACCGTCAACGATCACGACGCGGTCGACGAGCGCGTCGCCGACGACGCGGAGGTTCGGTCGGT
>DATKAS010000236.1:0-8309 GCA_035497855.1 Acidimicrobiales bacterium | reverse complement strand
CGCCCTCACCGACGTGCTGTCCCACTCGGCGATGAGCTCGTCGGGGGTGAGGTGGGCGCGCTCGCGGACCTGCACCTCGTTCATGCCGTCCCACCAATGCTGCCCGCCGATCTCGGCCGTCACGGGCCTGCCCTTGCGCTTCTGGCGGAGGAACTCGCGCGGCGAGGCCTGGCCGGCCGCAGAGCCGACGACGTGGGCCGCCATTGCTCGCACGTCCCAGAGCTCGCAGTCGGTCGGCTTCGACCAGTCTTCAGGAGCGATGGTGCGCAGGAGCGCGCCGAACTTCGCGTTCTCGACCGTCGCGAGGCGCATCGCCTCGTCGTGGCCGATGCGCTCGATCGTCGTGACATCGCGGGAGGTGGTCATGGTCATCGGGCTGCCTTTCGCTTGGTGGCGGTGGACTCGTTGTGGGTCTTGTCGATCTCGGCGAAGAACATCGCGACGATGCGGTCGGTGAGCCCCAGGTAGCGATCGCCGCCGGGGTCGTTCGACATCTGCTGGTCGGCGATGCCTGCGATGAGCGTCGTGAACAGATCCATGTCGGCCTGCTCGGTGACACCTGCCGCTGCGAGCCGCTGCCGCCCGATCTCGTAGAACTCGACCGCGATCGCGTACGACGCCTCGGAGGGCTCGAAGCCGGGAATGTGGCGCTGGAACATGAGCACGTAGCGCACAGCGTCTTCGTTGACGAAGTCGAGGAGCATGCGGGCGAGGTCCAGCACCGCGTCGCGGGGGTCGTGCTTCTCCGGTAGCGCCTTGGCTCGCTCGACCAGCTCGGCGTTGCCCTTCGCGAACATCGCGTCGTACAGGGCGTGCTTCGAATCGAAGTACGCGTAGAGCGAAGGCTGGCGCAGCTCGACCATGTTCGCCAGGTCCCGGAGCGAGATGCCCGCGAGCCCATCGCGGTGAGCCAGCGTCCACGCCGCCGCGAGGATCTGCGCTCGCTTGGCCTCCCGCCGCCGCGCTCTCGGGTTCTCGTTGTCTATCACCGATAGATTATCTATCAGTGATAGACAACCTCGTCAAGGGGGCCTCGAGATCACGTGATCGTGATGCGACGCCCCAGCACCTCTTCGAGGAGGCCCTTGCGGGCGTCGGCGGCGTAGTGCTCCAGGGCGATGTCGCCGTTCCCTGCGGGCACGAGCTCCAGCGTGAGGTGGTCTCCGTCGTCGCGTGCCCGCACGGTTGCGACTCGACGCTCGTAGGACCGGTCGAGTCCGATCGCGACTCGCAGCAGGGCAGCGAGGGAGCGGACGAGCTGCTGATCGTCGGGCCACAGGCGAGCGAAGGCCTCGTGCTCGGGCTTCGGCGGGCTCTTGCGGTGGTAGCGCGCGACCTGGGCGATGATCTCGATCTCGCGATCCGTGAATCCGGTCAGGTGCTCGCTGTTGCGGATCACGTAGTACGAGTGCAGGTGGTGCTTCGTGTGCGAGATGAAGAGCCCGACGTTCGCGAGGAGCGCCGCGGCTTCGAGGTACTCGCGAGCGGCTTCGTCGAGGCCGTGCACCTCCACCGTCGTGTCGAAGAGCTCGCACGCGAGTCGAGCGACCTCACGCGAGTGATCGGGCCGTTCGTCACAGATCTCCATGAGATGGAGCACGCTCGCTCGCGACAGGTCACGCAGGTGGTGCAACGTGCCGCCGCGTGAGCGCTGCACGGTGTCGAGCAGCACGCCCTCCCGTAGTGCGTTCTCGGACACGACAAGGCGATCCGCGTCGAAGACGTGCATCACCTGCTCGAGGATGATGGCGCCTCCGAGGATGATGTCGGCGCGCCGAGGATCGAGCCCAGGGAAGCTCCTCCGCTGATCGACGGTGTCGACGCGGAGCAACCCGTTCACGACGTCGTCGAGCTCTCGGCGGGTGAGCTCGAAGTTGTTGAACGTGATCGGGGTCTGGTCCTCGCGCAACGCAGCGACCATCTCGGCGATCGCCATGATCGTGCCCGAGCTGCCGACGAGGACGTCGAATCCGAGCTCGTGCACCTCCGGCACGAACGGCGCGAGCGACGAGAACACGAACTGGCGGCACGCGCCGACAGCGGCAGGGTGCACGCGCTCGCCGCCGAAGAAGCGGGCCGTCAACCGGATTGCGCCGAGCTTGAGGCTGCGCGCGGCGAGGACCTCACCTCGCTCGCCGATGAGCAGCTCGGTCGAGCCGCCCCCGATGTCGACGAGCATCATCCGCTTGTCGAAGACAGGCACTGCTTGGAGGACGCCCAAGTGGATGAGGCGTGCTTCCTCTATCCCCGAGATCACCTCGACGTCCACACCCGCTTCGTCCCGCGCCCGTCGGACGAACGCGTCATGGTTCTCCGCTTCGCGCACCGCGCTCGTCGCGACGGCTCGGACCGCGGCGCCCTCCGCTTCGGCAACCCTCCGCATGTGGGTGAGCGCCTCGATGCCGCGGTCCATCGCCTCGACGCCGAGGAGCTTCATGTCGCCCGGGCCGGAGCCGAGGCGCACCATCTCGCGCTCTCGGGCGACCACCTCGAAGCGATCGTTGGCGGTCACGCGCGCGACCACGAGGTGGATCGAGTTCGTGCCGATGTCGATGGCCGCGAGCGGCGCGCCGGCCTCGACGGTCGCAGCGTCGTCGGTCATGACCCCGACGCTACGCTGCGCCCCGTGATCACAGCGTTCGTGCTGATCAACGCGGAACCGTCGCGCATCGCGTCGCTCGCGCAGGAGCTGTCCGACCTCGCCGGCATCGGAGAGGTGTATTCGGTCGCAGGTGACGAGGATCTCGTCGCGATCGTGCGGGTGCAGCACCACGACGACCTCGCCGAAGTGGTCACGCAGCGCATCGCCGCGCTCGAGGGGATCATGGCGACGCGCACGCTCATCGCGTTCCAGGCGTACAGCAAGCACGACCTCGACGCGATGTGGTCCATCGGCTGGGAGTGACGTCTGCCCGTGTCGAAGTCGTTCGGTGAGGAGGGCGGCCGGCTCGACTACGGCTCGTACCTCTCCCTCGATGCCTTGCTCTCGGCGCAGCACCGACGCACCGACGCGCACGACGAGCTGCTGTTCATCACCGTGCACCAGGTGTACGAGCTGTGGTTCAAGCAGCTGCTCTTCGAGCTCGAAGCGGCACGAGACGCTCTGCTGGACGGCGACATCCCGATGACTCGGCACCTCTTCCGCCGCGTCCGGGTGATCGAGCGACTCCTCGTCGAGCAGGTCGACGTGCTCGAGACGATGACGCCGCAGGACTTCATGGTGTTCCGCTCCGAGCTCGAGCCGGCGAGCGGATTTCAGTCGGTGCAGTTCCGAGAGATCGAGTTCCTCAGCGGTCTGAAGGACCCGCGCTACCTCGAGCGCGTGCACACGACTGACGCGGAGCGAGCTCGCCTCGAACGGCGGCTCGTCGAGCCGTCGCTGTGGGACGCCTACCTCTCGCTGCTCGAACGACACGGCAACCCCGATCTCACCGAGGTGCTCCACGACCGCGCGCGCTTCGGTGCGCTGTTCGAGGTGTCGGAGGATCTCCTCGACCACGACCAGGCGTTCGCCATCTGGCGGGTGCGGCACGTGACGATGGTCGAGCGCCAGATCGGGGGTCGACCCGGAACTGGCGGCTCGACCGGAGCGGCGTACCTGCGCAGCACCGTCGATCGGCGCTTCTTTCCCGAGCTGTGGGCGGTGCGCGACCGGCTGTAGCTGCCGGTGAGTGGGTCACGCGTCGCCGTGCCGCTGCGCCTCGACGAAGGTCGCGGCCTCGGCCTGCTCGACAGGATCGAGGGGACGCATCGCGAGGTCGAGTCCCGACCAGATCGTCTGCGCAGAGGGGTAGAAGACGATCGGGACGACGATCGCGATCGCGAGCCCGGCGATCGTGACGGGGATGACCTCCACGTGGGGGTACGTCACGACCATCCCGACGACGACGATCACGAGGAACAGCCCGAACGTCACCACCATGTTGATGGTGGTGCTTCCGAGCGAGAACCCCTCGTGGCGGATGAAGCGCATGCCGCACTTCGGGCAACGCTCCCGCATCGTGAAGAACGTCTGGAACACGCGGCGGGAGCCGCAGCGGGGGCAGCGATGGACGAGGCCCCGGAGGACCATCCGGGACGGCGAGACGTCGGGCGGCGCCGGATCGCTCATCGGAAGGTCGCTCATCTCGGGCATCTCACAGCCTGGAATGTCACACCCCTGGTGCATGATCGCCGCATGGTGATCTCCAGACCCGGGCCACTAGAGTGCACCGGTCCAATTGAACCCTGCTCCGCGCCAGCGGGGCCCCGGCGCGAGGCGTCGGGTCCGGAGGGAGGTGTGCTCGCCGATGCGGGCCTATGAGCTGATGGTCATCATCGACACCGAGGTCGACGAACCCGGTGTCCAGCAGGTGATCGGCCAAGTCACCGAGCAGATCGCCCTGCGCTCGGGTGAGGTCAAGAACGTCGAGGTGTGGGGGAAGCGCCGCTTCGCCTACGAGATCGACCACAAGCACGAGGGCACCTACGTCGTCCTCGAGTTCGTCGCGCCCGGCACGGGCCTCGACGACCTCGAGCGGTGGCACCGGCTCGCGGACCCGATCGTCCGCCACAAGCTCATCCGCCTGCCCGACAGCGAGGCCGCCAAGCGCGGCCTGGTCACGGCGGGCACGCCGGCGACCGCCGGCTGAACGATCGGGAGCGATCGACATGGCAGACAACAGCGTCACCGTCATCGGCAACATCACCCGCGACCCCGAGCTGCGGTTCACCAACAGCGGGCGTCCGCAGGTGTCGTTCGGGCTGGCGGTCAACCGCCGGTACCAGCAGAACGGCGAGTGGGTCGAGCAGACCAGCTTCTTCAACGTCGTCGCCTGGGCGCAGCTCGCAGAGAACGTGAGCGAGTCGCTCGCCAAAGGCGCCCGCGTGATCGTGAACGGCCGCCTCGAGCAGCGCTCATGGGAGACGCAAGACGGCGAGAAGCGCAGCGTGATCGAGATCGTCGCGGACGAGGTCGGTCCGAGCTTGCGCTGGGCCACCGCGAAGATCGAGAAGAACGAGCGCAGCAGCGAGATGTCCGACCGCCCGCGCGGCGGCAGCGGTGGTGGCGGGCAGGGTGGCGGGCAGGCCCCGCCGCCGAGTGATTCGTACGGAGACGAGGAGCCGTTCTGATGAAAGGGCAGCAGCAACGCCGTTCGAAGCCCAAGGATGCGGGGCGGCGCGTCAAGAAGAAGGTCAGCGTCCTCGCCGCCGAGCGGGTCGAGTACGTCGACTACAAAGACGTCAACCTCCTTCGCCGGTTCATGTCCGATCGCGCCAAGATCCGTGCGCGCCGCGTGAGCGGCAACGACAGCCAGCAGCAGCGCGAGGTCGCCCGCGCGATCAAGAACGCGCGTGAGATGGCGCTCTTGCCGTACACGAGCAGGGTCACGACCCAACGCGGGCAACGCGCAGACCGAGGCGATCGCGGTGACCGAGGTGACCGCGGCGACCGGGGCGACCGCGGAGACCGCGGCATGCGGAGCGACGCAGGGCTCGCCGATCCGACCGAGGCCTTCGAGGGCATCGACGTCGCCGATGAGCTCGAGGGCGGTGCCGCGGACGAGGTCGCGGTCGCGGTCGACGGCGACGAGGAGGCGTGATGAAGGTCGTGCTGCGCAGCGACGTCGACAACGTCGGCAAGAAGGGCGACATCGTCGAGGTGTCGCCTGGTTTCGGCCGCAACTTCCTGCTCCGCCGCGGGCTCGCGTTCCAAGCCACCGACGGCGCGACCGCGCAGGCGACGGCGATGCGTCGGGCGCGCGACTTGCACGACGCGAAGGAGCGCTCTGCTGGCGAGGAGGTCGCGCGGGTGCTCGTGCCGAAGGTCATCACGATCACGGCGAAGGCGGGCACTGAGGGTCGACTGTTCGGGTCGGTGACCTCGGCCGACGTCGTCGATGCCGTTGCCGCGCAGACCGGCATCGAGATCGACCGCCGCAAGCTGCACCTGGCCGAGCCGATCAAGACGCTCGGCACCCACGAAGTGCCCGCTCGGCTGCATCCGGAGGTCGAGTTCGCCATCACCGTCGAGGTCACCGCGACGTAGGCCGCCGGTCGGAGGCGGTGGGCCTCCGAGCATCCACCACTGTCCCCAGGCGTGGGCCCACGATGCACAGGGTCTTCCCCAAGCGCGCCCCGAGATGTCCACCGACAAACGGCGGTCGTCCACTAGCGACCCACAACCTCGTTTCGTAAGGGTGACAGCCAATGGCCGACGGCTCTCCCGACACCCCGCGACGACCCGCGGGGGCCGGTCGGGTTCCGCCCCACAACCTCGATGCCGAAGCCTCCCTCCTCGGCGCGATGCTGCTGTCGGCCTCGGCCGTGGCGGCCGCGATCGAGGTCGTGTCGCGCGACGACTTCTACAAGCCGGCGCACGGCCACATCTTCGAGGCCATCACCTCGCTGTACGGCGCGGGTGAGCCGATCGATCCCGTCACGGTCGCGGAAGAGCTGCGGCGAGCCAGCCTCCTCGACGCGATCGGTGGGTCGGCCCTGCTCGTCGACCTCCAGGCCGCGACACCTGCGATCTCGAACGCCGGGGGTTACGCACGCATCATCGAGGAGCACGCGCTGCTGCGCCGGCTCATCGGTGTCGCGGGTGAGATCGCCGAGCTCGGCTACAGCCTCCCCGACGATGTGACGAAGGCTGTCGACCGCGCGGAGGCGATGGTCTACGACGTGGCGCAGCGCCGCGTGGCCGACACCATCGCTCCGGTGCACGACCTCCTCGAGGTCAGCCTCAGCCGGCTCGAGCAGCTGTACGACCGGGGCGAGTCCATCACCGGTCTGGCCACCGGGTACAACGACCTCGACGAGCTGCTGTCGGGTCTGCAGCCGTCGTCGCTCGTCGTCGTCGGCGCGCGGCCGAGCATGGGCAAGTGCGTGGCGTGGGACACGCCGATCCTCGACCCGACCTCGGGTGCCGTGCGCACCGCGGCTGAGGTGTACCGGCTCGGCATGGGACGACAGCCGGTTGCCGTCGCGTCGCTCGCCGGTGACGGCTCCCTCCAGACCGTCGAGCCCGAGGCGTTCATCGACGACGGCATCAAGCCCGTGTTCCGGGTGCGCACTCGCTCGGGTCGCGAGGTGCGCACCACGATCACGCATCCGTTCCTCACCGAGCGGGGCTGGCTGCCACTGGGCGACCTGGGGATCGGTGTGAAGGTCGCGGTGCCACACGCGCTGCCGTTCTTCGGCCACGACCGCTTGCCCGGAGCGGAGGTCGTGCTCCTCGCTCATCTGGTCGGGCATGGGCACCGCGTGGCGGGAGGAACGGTGTTCGCGAACACGGCGCCCGCGGTCGTCGCTGACCTCGTCGTGCACGCGGACGCGCAAGGCGTGCGCGCCGTCCCGCTTCCCGGAGGCCACGCCGCGTATCGCGTGGTGGCGAAGGCTGGTGTGCGCGATCGCGTCGAGGTGGTTGCGGCGCGGCACCGGCTGCTCGGCCTCTCGACAGAGCGGGGCATGCCAGACGCGGTGTTCCGCCTGCCGCACGATCAGCTGTCGATGTTCCTCGGCCGGTTGTTCGCGGCGGGCGGTACGGCGCGCGCAGCGGCCCGCGGCACCGGCCGCATCCGGTATGTGACCGCGTCGCGTTCGATGGCCCACGGCGTGCAGCATCTCCTGCTGCGATTCGCGATCGGATCGACGGTGCGAGAGCGGCGTGTCTGTGAAGAAGGCGTGAGCCACGACTCGTTCGAGGTCGACGTCACCGAGGTCGACGACATCCGGGCGTTCTGCGACCAGCTCGAGGTGCCCGGTCAGGAGCGCACGTTCGACGTGCTGTCGCGCCGCGCCGGTGGTGAGGGCAGCGGCCTCGCCGTCGGCGCACGGGCGAAGTGGCCGCGCGGCGGGGTGCACGAAGCGGTCCACACAGGACGGCGGCGACTCGTCGGCCAAGTGCTCGAGCGCGCGCCCGATCCGAGGTCGATGCAGTCGAGCGCGCTGTGGGACGAGATCGTCGAGATCGAGTTCGCCGGGATGGAGCAGGTCTACGACCTCACGGTGCCGGTCACGCACAACTTCGTCGCCTCGGACGTGTTCGTGCACAACACGTCGTTCGCGCTCGGCATGGCGTCGCACGCCGCCCTCGAGGCGCAGCGGCCGGTGCTCTTCTTCTCGCTCGAGATGGGTCATCTCGAGCTCACGCAGCGCTTGCTCTCGGCGGAGGCTCGGGTCGACTCCTCGCGCTTGCGCAACGGCCGCTTGGTCGAGTCAGACTGGTCGAAGATCGGCCACGCGATCGGGCGGCTCGCCAACGCGCCGCTCTGGATCGACGAGAACCCGAGCGTCACTGTGATGGAGATCCGCGCGAAGGCTCGTCG
>DATKAS010000235.1:0-7464 GCA_035497855.1 Acidimicrobiales bacterium | reverse complement strand
ACGACCCGGGCCTGCCCTGCCTCCTCCAGATCTGAGACGGGGCGGCCTGCCCATGACGCGGGCACCGCCCGCTCGATCAGGCAGACCTTGGCACTGGGATCGACCCAGTCGACCGCAGCGAGCTCGGGAAGGATGTGCCTGAGGACGCGCTCTGACGCCCATGACACCGTGGCGACGGTCGGGATGCCGAGCCGTTGGTAGATCGCAGCGCGACGCGGGTCGTAGATCCGGGCGACGACGCGCTCGACGCCGAACGTCTCGCGCGCCACCCGGGCGATCATGATGTTCGAGTTGTCACCGTTCGTCACGGCGGCGACCGCTTCAGCCTTCTCGATGCCTGCCTCGATGAGACGATCGCGGTCGAACCCGATGCCGGCGATCATCTGCCCCGCGAAACCTTGCCCCAACCTGTCGAACGCCTCGGGCCGCTTGTCGATGATCGCGACCGAGTGCCCGGCGTCGAGGAGCCCGGTCGCCAAGGACGAACCCACTCTCCCGCACCCCACGACGACCACGTGCACGTGACCTACCTCCGACCGACTGCAGCGGGGGGACATCCTATGCACCGCCTCATCAGCCGAAATCGCCGATGAACGGGGTTCCCGTTATCGTCGACTGACGGTGTACTCGACGCTCAAGCGGATCTTCGTCGGTTCGCCGATTCCGACCAGCGAGGAGCACCATCAGCGCCTCAGCAAGGTGATCGCGCTGGCGGTCTTCGCATCCGACGCGATCTCGTCCACGGCCTACGCGACAGAGGAGATCCTGCTCGTCCTCGTTCCTGTCGCAGGCATGGCGGCCCTCGACCACCTGGTGCCGCTGTCGCTCATCGTCGTCGTGCTGCTCGCCATCGTCACGACGAGCTACCGCCAGACGCTGTTCGCCTACCCCAACGGTGGTGGGTCGTACATCGTCTCGCGCGAGAACCTCGGCGTGACGCCCGCGCTCGTCGCGGGCGGATCGCTCCTCGTCGACTACGTGCTCACCGTGGCCGTGTCGGTGTCCGCGGGTGTCGCCGCGATCACGTCGGCATTCCCGTCGCTGCAGGAATACCGCGTGCCGATCTGCATCTTCTTCGTCGCGCTCATGACCGTGGGCAACCTGCGCGGGGTGAAGGAGTCCGGACGGCTCTTCGCGGGGCCCACCTACATCTACGTCTTCGCACTGTCCACGCTGATCATCGTGGGCCTCTACCGGTCGTTCTTCGGCGACCTCAGCGCGCTGCCGGTGAACCAGGAGGCGCTCAACGAGGTCACGAAGAACGGATCGCTCCTCACCGGCATCACGCTGTTCGCGCTGCTGCGCGCGTTCTCGTCCGGTGCGGTCGCCCTCTCCGGTGTCGAGGCGATCTCGAACGGCGTGCCCGCGTTCCGACCGCCAGAGCCCAGGAACGCGGCTCGCACGCTCATGTGGATGGCAACGATCCTCGGCGCCACCTTCTTCGGCATCTCGGTGCTGGCACATCGCCTCCGACCGACCGTGTCGGAGAACGAGACACTGCTGTCGATCATGGGCAAGGCAGTGTTCGGATCGGGTTCGTTCTTCTACTACCTGTTGCAGTTCTCGACGTTCGCGATCCTGATCCTCGCCGCCAACACCGCGTACGCCGACTTCCCGCGGTTGTCCTCGATCATCGCCCGCGACGGCTTCCTGCCTCGACAGCTCGCGAACCGCGGCGACCGGCTCGTCTTCTCGAACGGCATCCTCGTGCTCGCCGGCGTCGCGACGCTCCTCATCATCGTGTTCGGCGGCAAGACCTCGGCATTGATCCCCCTGTACGCGGTTGGCGTCTTCACCGGGTTCACGTTGTCGCAGACCGGGATGGTCGTGCACCACTACCAATTACGCGAGCCGCGATGGAAGTCGAAGCTCGTCGTGAATGCGATCGGCGCGATCGCCACAGGGATCGTGCTGACCGTCGTGGTCGTCTCGAAGTTCACGATCGGCGCGTGGATCCCAGTGGTGCTCATCCCGATCATCGTGATGGCCCTCAAGGCGATCGGACGGCACTACCACCACGTCGAGGCCGAGACCGTGATCGAGCCCGAGTGGAAGCCCAAGCGCTACATGCACTGCGTCGTGGTGCTGGTCGGTCGCCTCAACAAGCCGACGCTCCAAGCACTCACCTACGCGCGTTCGCTGGCCCCCGACCGCCTCATCGCTGTGTCCGTGGTCGCCAGCGCCGAAGAGCAGCAGTCGTTGCAGAAGGCATGGGACGAGGCTGGTCCTCCGATCGAGCTCGAGTTCCTGCACTCGGCCTACCGGGAGCTGACTGGGCCGGTGCTCAGCTATCTGGACGAGCTGGATGCCGACAACCCCGACGAGATCATCACGGTCGTGATCCCCGAGGTCGTCGTCTCGCACTGGTACGCGCAACCGCTGCACAACCAGAGCGCGCTGGCACTGAAGGCTCGCTTGCTCTTCCGCCCGAAGACGGTCGTCACCTCGGTGCCCACCCTCGTGGAATGACTGGCTCGAGCGCTCGCGGGGAACGATGACACGATGGATGTCCTCGTCACAGGTGCCAGCGGTCTGATCGGCAGCGCGCTTCGGCCCGCGCTCGTCGCGGCGGGGCACCGGCCCGTCACGCTCGTACGGAGGCCGGTGCAAGGGGCCGACGAGATCTTCTGGGATCCCGCCACGGGGCGACTCGACCGCGCGTCGATCGAAGGAGCGGGTGCTGCGATCCACCTCGCAGGCGTCGGCATCGGCGACAAGCGCTGGACCGATGCCCAGAAGCGCGCCTTGCGGGAGAGCCGGCTGCAGAGCACCGGCCTCCTGTCGCGCGCCATCGCCGGCCTGCGCGAACCCCCTGCCGTGCTCCTCAGCGCGTCGGCGATCGGGTGGTACGGCGACCGCGGCGACGAGATCCTGACCGAGCGGAGCGGCGGCGGGACCGGGTTCCTCGCCGACCTGTGCCAGGCATGGGAGGCGGCGACCGCGCCGGCCGAGCAGGCGGGCACGCGTGTCGTCCACATGCGGACCGGGATCGTGCTCACTCCGAAGGGCGGCGCGCTGCGCCGGCTGCTTCCCCTGTTCAAGCTCGGAGTCGGCGGGCGCTTCGGCTCCGGCGCCCAATGGCAGAGCTGGATCACGATGGACGACGAGATCGCCGCGATGTTGCACCTGCTCGCCGCGGACGTCGCAGGCCCGGTCAACCTCACCGCACCGAACCCCGTGCGCAACCGCGAGATGACCGCGACCCTGGGTCGCGTGCTGCACCGCCCGGCGGTGATCCCCGTCCCGAGGTTCGCGCCGTCGCTCCTGGTCGGCGCCGAGCTCGCGGACAACGTGCTCTTCTTCAGCCAGCGCGTGCTTCCCGAGTGTCTCGAGGACAGCGGCTTCGCGTTCGCCCATCCCGCGCTCGAGGGCGGCCTTCGGAGCATGCTCGAAGCACGTGACTGACCGTGCCCATGACTGACCGTGCCCATGAGTGACCGTGCCGACATGCCCGAAAGGGTCGACGTCGCCGTCGTCGGCGCCGGACTCGCCGGCTTGGCTTGTGCGCGGGTGCTCGCCGATGCGGGACACGAGGTGATCGTGCTCGAGGCGTCGGATGCCATCGGGGGTCGGGTGCGCACGGACGTGGTCGAGGGCTTCCAGCTCGACCGTGGCCTACAGGTGCTGTTCACCGCGTATCCCGAAGCGCAGCGCCAGCTGGACTACGCATCCCTCGATCTGCATCCCTTCGAGTCCGGGGCCCTCGTCCGCATCGGCGGCCGGTTCCACAGGGTGACCGATCCATTCCGCACGCCCGGGTGGAAGTCGACCGCAACCGGTGCACTCGACGTGACCCGCGCGCCGATCGGCACGATCTCCGACAAGGTGCGGATCGCGAAGCTCCGTCGGTCGTTGCTCGCGAGCTCGGCCTCGGACCTGCTCCGCGGGCCCGACGAGCCCACGTCCAAGGTCCTGCGCGACCGGGGGTTCTCCGAGAGCATGATCGACCGCTTCTTTCGACCTTTGTTCGGAGGCATCCAGCTCGACTCGTCGCTCGCGACATCGAGCCGGATGTTCGACATCCTCTTCAGAACCCTCGCGATCGGCGAGGTCGCTCTCCCCGCCGCGGGCATGGGCGCGATCCCTGCCCAACTGGCGGCCGCGCTCCCGCGCGGCACGGTCAGAGTCGACTGCCGCGTCGGCGCGATCGAGGGCACGACGCTCTGGCTGCACGGCGGCGAACGCGTCGAGGCGAGCTGCGTCGTGGTCGCGACCGAAGGGCCGGAGGCGTCCCGGTTGCTCGGGCTTCCGGCCGTCCGCTCGAAGCAAGCGGCGTGCGTCTGGTACGCCGCTCCCGTGGCGCCCGTGGAGGGACGCTCGATCGTCCTCGACGGCGAAGCGAGCGGCCCCGTCGCGAACCTCGCCGTCGTGAGCGCGGTCGCGCCGTCCTACTCGCCGAGCGGCGAGGCGCTCATCGCGGCCGCATGCCCGGGTACCTCGGCGACGGGCATCGAGGTCGCGGTGCGCAGCCAGATGCTCGGGTGGTTCGGGCCCGTCGACGAGCGCTGGCGGCACCTGCGCACCTACCTCATCGACCACGCGCAGCCGGACCAGCGGCCGCCGTTCCATCCGAAGCAAGCCGTTCGCCTCGGCGAGCATCGGTATGTCGCGGGGGACCACCGCGACACCGCCTCGATCCAAGGCGCGTTGTACTCGGGAAGGCGGACCGGCGAGGCTGTGGTCGCCGATCTCAGTGGAGGTCCTTGATGGCCAACAGCAAGCGTTCCGTCAGTGTCGAGCGCGTCATCGCGGCGTCGCCCGACGCGATCTTCGACGTCCTCGCCGATCCTCGGCGTCACGCCGAGATCGATGGGTCGGGATCGGTCAAGCAGGCTCGGGAGGACACGCCTCAGCGGCTCGCGCTCGGCGCGCACTTCGGCATGGACATGAAGATCGGCATGCCGTACCACGTGCAGAACGAGGTCGTGGAGTTCGAGGAGGACAAGTCCATCGCGTGGCGACACATGGGCCACCACGTGTGGCGCTACGAGCTCGCACCTGTCGCCGAGGGGACGCGCGTCGTCGAGACGTTCGACTGGGGCCCGTCACGCGCGCCGTGGGTCCTCGAGCTGATGCGAGTACCGCAGCGCAACCGCAAGGCGATGGAGTCGACGCTCGTCCGGCTCGCCGCGGTCGTCGAGCCAACCGAGCGCCCGAGCTGATTACTTGGGCGCCATCCGGATCGCGCCGTCGAGGCGGATCGTCTCGCCGTTGAGGTAGTCGTTCTCGACGATCGCCAAGGCCATCTTGGCGAACTCGTCCGCGGTGCCGAGGCGGCGCGGGAAGACGACGCTCGCGCCGAGCGACTCCTTCGCCGCGTCGGGCAGCATCCCGAGGAGCGGGGTGTCCATGAGACCGGGAGCGATCGTGCACACGCGGATGCCGGTGACCGCGAGGTCGCGCGCCGCAGGCAACGTCATGCCGACGACGCCGCCCTTCGATGCGCTGTATGCGAGCTGACCGATCTGCCCGTCGAACGCCGCGACCGACGCGGTGTTCACGATCACGCCCCGCAGCCCGTCGGCCAACGGCTCCGCTTTCGCGATCTCCGACGCTTCGTGGGTCATGCAGAGGAAGGTGCCGAGCAGGTTGATGCCGACGACGCGATCCCATTCGCTGCGGATGTGCGGCGCCCCGTCCTTGCTGATCGTGCGCACCGCGGTGCCGGTGCCCGCGCAGTTGATGCCCACGCGCAGCGGCGCGGACTCGGACGCCATCGCGACGCCCTCGGCGACCTGCTCCGCGTTCGTGACGTCGGCCTTGAAGAACTTCGTCGCGCCGCCGAGCTCTTTGGCGAGCGCCTCGCCCTTCTCAGCGTTGAAGTCGAGGATGGTGACCTCTGCCCCTCCGGCGACGAGCCGGCGAACCGTCGCCTCGCCGAGGCCCGACGCGCCACCACTCACGATCGCTGCTGCTCCCTTGATGTCCATGAGGCAACCCTAGGGGCGCCTGATGCGGTAGAGCACGTGGGGCTTGACTCGATGCCCGTCAGGGACGTTGGGATGGTCGAAGTCGTCGGCGGGGTCGTGCGTCATCCCGATGCGCTGCATCACCTGCTGCGACCGCACGTTCGTGGCCGCTGTCATCGACACGATCTCGTCGAGACCGGCAACCGTGAAGCCGTACTCGAGCGCAGCCAGCGCGGCCTCGGTCGCGTACCCATGGCCCCAGGCCGACTGCGCGAGTCGCCATCCGACTTCGACGGCAGGCGTGAAGTGCGCGGGGAAGGTCTGCAGCGCGAGGCCGGTGAAGCCGACGAACTCTCCGGA
Source organism: Acidimicrobiales bacterium (assembly GCA_035497855.1). Lineage (GTDB taxonomy): Bacteria > Actinomycetota > Acidimicrobiia > Acidimicrobiales > DATKAS01 > DATKAS01. Next base: position 1,195 of record DATKAS010000235.1, on the reverse strand, counting down.
GTCACGGACCTCGAGTGCCCACAGCCCGTACCCGAGGTCGTCGAGCTGCGCGGTGATGCGCACGACGAGCGCGTCGCTCTCCCGCCGGGTCAACGTGCTCGGGAAGTGCTCCATCACCACGGGGTCGGCGTTCATCGCAGCGAACGGCGCGAGGTCCTCGTCGCGCCAGCTGCGCAAGAGCAGCCGTTCGGTCTCAGGCACTTTCCAGGCGGCCGATCGGAGCCTGATCCGTCACGTCATGAGCTCGACGTCGATCCCGAGCCTGCGGTACGTGGCCTCGGCGCGACGATCGCGCGTGGCCAGCGGCGTGTCCGCGGTCTTCGCCGCGAGCGCGACCAAGCCGTCATAGGTTGCACCGCCGACGATCTCATGGCGCGCGAGCTCGCTCGGCGCCGACGACATCGCCTCTGCATCGAGCATCGCCGCGGGCTCGAAGCGTTCGAGGAGCAGTCGCGCTGCGTCGCCGGCCGAGAGGCGAGCGTCGCCGGGCAAGCGTGTGAGCACCGCATAGGTCTCGTGCAGCGCATGCCCGGCCAGTGCGACCGACCGATCACGGACCCGTTCGTTGACCGTCTCGTGGGCCGAATGAGACACGAGCAGGAGGGCGACCGCGACGCTGGTGTCGAGCAGGAGGTCGGTCACCGTCGGCCGGCCTCGAGGAGGCCGAGTACGTCGTCGTCGGTGATCGGGGTGTCCGAGACCGCGACGAGTCGTCCGTCGCGCTCTTCGATGCGCGCGGTGCGGCTCACGGGAGCGACGTGGAGACCGTCGCCGTACTCGCTGACGTCGACCTTCGTGCCGGGAGTCAACCGAAGCCGGTCGCGGAGGGGCTTCGGCAGCACGATTCGGCCCACGTCATCGACGGTCGACTCCACTGGGAGAATCCTACCAGTCAGATCCCAGAGGTCCGGGACGGGTCACGCCGAACGCCATCCGCCCCCACCGGGCGTGCGCACGCGGATCACGTCACCCGCGCGCACGCGGACCGTGCACTTGTCGGCGAGGGACACCGCTCGGGCCTCGTCGCCGGTCGGAAGCAGCCAGTTCTCGCCGACCGCGCCGGGCTCGCCGCCCTCGACGCCCCATGGCTGTGACACGCGTCGTTCGGTGATGAGCGACACCGTCGCGTCTTCGAGCACCTCGACATCGCGCTCGATGCCCTCGCCACCCCTCGCCGCGCCGCCACCGCCTGACC
>DATKAS010000234.1:0-2384 GCA_035497855.1 Acidimicrobiales bacterium | reverse complement strand
GCGAAGAATCGCAGCACCTGTGCGAGCTTGCCGGTCTTGCCGTACTCGTGCAGGTAGACCGCACCGAAGATCCCGAAGGGGATCGCCATGGCGGCTGCAGTTGCGGTGATCACGATCGTGCCGACGACAGCCGGGCCCATGCCGGGACCTTGGTGGCGCACTGGCGGGATGTCTTCGGTGAGAAAGCTCCACGACATCACCGACGCGCCCTTCTGGATCACGCTGCCGAGGATGAGGAGCAAGGGCACGAGCACCACGACGACCGAGACGCCCATCAGCGCGGTCGCGAGGCCGTTGCGGAACGACCGGCCGCTGCGCTTCGGCCGGAGGTCGATGACGTCCAGCTCGGGCAGATCAGGGGAAAGAGTTGCAGTCATTCGCCCCTCGACTTCCCGAGTGACCGGTTGACGACGGCGCGAGCAGTGAAGTTCACGAGCACCGAGATGATGAACAGCACGACGCCGAGCGCGATGAGCGCGGCCCGGTAGTTGCCCGAGCTCTCACCGAACTCGTTCGCGATGACCGACGGCATCGAGTAGCCCGGCGAGAAGAGCTTCTGCGTGATCTGGGGGTTGGATCCGATCACGAGCGCCGCGGCGATGGTCTCACCCATGGCCCGGCCGAGCCCGAGAGTGACAGCACCGACCATCCCGCCCTTGCTGTGAGCGAACACGGAGCCGCGGATCATCTCCCACCGCGTCGCTCCGAGCGCGAGCGCAGCCTCCTTCTCGCTGCGGGGGGTGGTGTCGAACACCTCCCGAGTCAGGGAGGTCACGATCGGGACGATCATGATCGCGAGGATCACGCCCGCGGTGAAGAACGAGCGGCCGTTCACGGGGCCCTCGAAGAACCCGCCGATGATCGGGATCGGCGACAGCACGTTGCTGACCTGCGTGTAGAAGTGGGAGATCGGCGTCGCGAGCACCAGCACGCCCCAGAGGCCGAACACGACCGACGGGACGACCGAGAGCAGGTCCATGACGTACACGACCGGCCGCTTGAGCCAGCCGGGCGCGACCTCGGTCATGAACAGCGCGATGCCGATGCTCAACGGCACCGCGAAGATCAACGCGAGGATCGAGGTGACGAGGGTCCCGAAGAGGAACGCGAGCATCCCGAACTTGCCCTCGCTCGGCGCCCAGCGTGTCGAGAACAAGAAGCCCGCGGCATCGTCGCGGAAGATCGGCCACGCCTCTTTGGTGGTCGACCACGCGATCAGGGCGAGGATGACGAGAACTGACAGGCCAGCGGCCAGTGCGACGATCGCGAAGATGCGGTCGCCGACTGGACGCTTGCCTGTGAGCTGGGGTGCCGACACCTCGGGCGGTGTGGCGACGGCGGTCATGTCCCTCCCGTGCGGGAATTGTCGACGTGCCTCATGCTGTCACCCCGCGGGTTGGCCTTGCGCCGACGGGCAGTCAGCCGATCTGGAGCTGGTCGAGCTGCGCGACCGCCTTGTCCTGGATGGTCTTCGACAGCGGCGCGTAGTCGAGGTCGGGGAGGAGCTTCTGACCGTCGGTCAAAAGGAACGTCAGGTACGCCTTGACCAGCGCGCCCTTCGCCGGGTCGGTCTGGTTCTGGTACACGATGACCCACGACTGATAGGTGATCGGGTACGCGTCAGGCGCCGACGAGTTGTACGCCTTGAAGATCAGGTCAGGACCGACGGTGATGCCCTCGCCCGCTGCGGAGGCCGAGTCGGCACTGGGCTCGATGAACGCGCCCGAAGCATTCTTCACGGACGCGAACTTCAGGCCGGACGCGACTGCATCGGAGAAGTCCACATAGCCGATCGCGCCGTTCGTGGACTGGACGATCTGGGCGACGCCCTGGTTGCCGTTGCCGGCCTGGGTGTCAGCCGGCCACTCGACCGTCGAGCCCGGGGTGAGCTTCCACACGTCTGGTGCTGCGACTGACAGCCACTCGGTGAAGTTCTGCGTCGTGCCCGAGCCGTCCGAACGGTGAACCACCGTGATGTCCGTGTCGCTGAGCGTCGCGTCCGGGTTGTCGGCGGCGATCGCGGGATCGTTCCACTTCGTGATCTCGCGCTGGAAGATCTTGGCGATCGTGTCGGGGCTCAGCTTCAGCGTGTCGACGCCCGAGAGGTTGAACGACATCGTGATCGGCCCGAGGAGCACGGGGAAGTAGAGGACCGGCTCGGCCGGCTTGTCCTTGTCCGCGTACGGCGCGTCGGAGCCGGCGAAGTCGACGGTCTTCGATGCGAGGTCGGTCCGGCCCTTGCCCGAGCCGCCGCCTCCGTAAGTGATCGTCGCGCCGCTGTTGTCCTTCGCGAACGCCGCGGCTGCCTCCTGTTGGTAGGCGAGCTGGAAGGTCGATCCGCTGCCCTGCAGGGTGCCGGAGACCGGCGCGCCCGTTGTGCTCGC
>DATKAS010000233.1:0-2419 GCA_035497855.1 Acidimicrobiales bacterium | reverse complement strand
GATCGCAACACCCACGGCATCGATGTGATCCATCGCTCGCCGGAGATCACGATCCTCAACGTCGTGTGGCCCCCGCTCTTCCGCATCTACCCGCACGATCACCGGATGTGGGCGGCGATCGGGATCTATTCGGGACGCGAGGACAACGCGTTCTTCCGACGCAACGGTCGCGGCTTGACCGACTCAGGCGGCAAGACGCTGCTCGAAGGTGACGTGCTGCTCGTCGGCGACGATGCGATCCACTCGGTCGAGAACCCCAACCGCGCGCACACCGGCGGCATCCACGTCTACGGCGGCGACTTCTTCGGCGTGAACAAGAGCCAGTGGACGGGCGAGCCACCGACGGAGGAGCCCTACGACTTCACCTCAGTGCAACGCGAGTTCGACCTCGCGCAGGAGCGGTTCCTGACGACGAGCCCCTAGCTCACCGATCCAGCGGGCCACGGTTCATTAGCTCCCCCGCCACACAGCAAATTCTCAGGAAGCAGGCGTACTGTCCCGCTCCATGGCGCTCTTCGGCCGTCACAAGAAGTCGGCACCGGCGGACGAGCGCGTGACCCCCGAGGTGCTCGTCCAGGCAGCGGCGAGCCTCGGTCTGCAGCAGGCGCCCGACGCGGGCATCCGCGACTTCCCCTCCGATCAGATCAAGCGAGCCTCGCGGGTGCTGCACGGGTTTGCGCCTGAGCCCTCGTCGACGCTCCACGGCGGCGCCATCCCGAACATGTTCTACAACGACGTCTTCGCGGGCACGATCGACGGACGCGCGATCAAGGTCGCGAACGTGCGCACGCCGATGGAGTCGATGTCGCTCGAGTACATGGCGAAGGTGCAGAGCACGTCGCTCGTCACGGTCGAGCTGAGCACGCTCGTGCCCTACGCGGTCGAGCCTCGACTGCGGCATCAAGTCATCCACGGCTTCGAGATGGCGACGGGCGATGCGGAGTTCGACGCCGCCTTTCGAGTCGTTGGGCTCTTCGCCATGGGCGAGTCGCCGTTCTCGCCCGAGGCGCGCCGGCTGATCGAGGCGCACCGCGACTGGATCTTCCTCTTCGACGGTCCGCTCCTCATGTCCGTCGGTCTGCCCGCGTTCACGACCGGAGACGACCTGACGACGCGCGTGCGTGAGGTCGTCGGCGTCGTGAACGCGTTCCCCGCCTCGGCCGGGACCATCGACCACTCCGTCGACGACCTCCTCACCCGCATAGGTCAGCTCAACAGCGTCGAGGAGGCGATGACCTTCCTTCAGGCCTTGTCGCCGAGCGACCGCGAACGGCTGGCGAAGTCACCCACGCCCCTCGCGAAGTTCGCCGACGTCCAGACACCAGACGAGATCACCCAGCGCTTCATGTCCCTCGACATGAACGAGCGGATGCAGGTGCTCGCGATGTTCGAGAAGACGCAGTAGTGCAGTAGGAGTCAGCGGCCTTCGAACTTCGGTGGCCTGCCCTCGACCCGCGCCGCGAACGCCTCGCGCGTGTCGGAGTAGGTGAACATCCTGAGGTGGCGCTCGCTCTCGAGCGCGACGTAGCCGGCGAAGTCCATCCGCTCGCTGTCGACGAAGTTCGCCTTGAGCGTCCTGAGCCCGATCGGCGCGGCGGCGGCCAACCGCCCGACGATCGCCCCGACCTCGTCGCGGAACACGTCGTCCTCGAACACCTCCGACACGAGACCGATGCGCAGCGCCTCCTCGGCGCCAAACTTGTCAGGCAGCATGTACAGCTCACGCGCCTTCGCCGGACCGACGATGCGCGCAAGCGTCCACGGCCCGCCCATGTCGCCCGCGATGCCGACCTCGAGGAACGCGGTGTTGAACCGCGCCGACGCGTTCGCGAACCGAAAGTCGCACGCGCACGCCCACCCGAAGCCTGCTCCCGCGCAGGCACCGTTGATCGCGGCAATCGTGACCGCCGGCATGGTGTGCAACAGGACCGGAGCGCGGAACTCCGCCGGCGTGAGCGGCTCGTCGGCGACCGTGCCTCCCGCGACCGCCTGCAAGTCGGCCCCCGGACAGAACGACGTGCCCGCGCCGGTGAGCACGAGCACGCGCACGTCGCGATCCTCGGCGGCGTAGGCGAGCGCGTCGCCCGTCTCGCGCACCATGCGATTCGTCATCGCGTTCTTGCGCTCGGGACGGTTCATCGTGATCGTCACGACCGGACCGTCCTGCTCGTAGAGGATCGTCTCGAACTTCGGCGTGGTCATCGATCCGATCGTCGCGCAGCCGTCACAGCCGTGCCGTATGGACCGGACATGAGTGATGGTGGGTATCAGCAGCCGATGCCGCGCACACCGTATGTGCCGACGAAGACCAACGGCCTCGCGGTCGCGTCATTGGTGCTCGGGATCCTGACGCTGTGTGGCATCGGGTCGTTCCTCGCGGTCGTCTTCGGCCACACCGCGCTGTCGCAGATCAAGAAGG
>DATKAS010000232.1:0-4717 GCA_035497855.1 Acidimicrobiales bacterium | reverse complement strand
AGATCGTCGTCATCGCGCTCAACTTCGACGGGCTCGTGTTCGAGAAGGCCGACGCGTACAACTTCGTGATCGAGATCAACGGCGTCGAGCTGAAGCGGCTCCCGATCCGGGTCGCACGAGCCGGATGACCGTCAGTTGATGCTCCAGGTGCGGAGCATGACCTCGCTTGCCTCGAGCACGGCGGGGTGCGTCGCCGACAGATCTTCGAGCCCAGCGACGGAGATGCCCCGTGCGACCCAGAGGCCGAGCGTCGTCCAGCGGGGATCGTGGTAGCTCCACCACCGCACTCCTGCCCACGCTCCTTCCTCCCAGACCTTGCGCGCCCACGCTTGGGTCACCGCGCGCTCCCGAGTGACGACCTGGCTCGGCCGGAGCCGTCGTCGTACGAGCGCACGGGCATCGTCGAGGTCGAGCAGGGCGGGATCGTCGGGGATGTCGAGGGCGACGAGCCTGCGGTGCGCGCCGCGCGGGTGCTCGAGCAGGTAGTCGCCCCAACGGGCGAAGGAGGCGAACGCCTCGGCGACCGCGCCGGCGGGCTCACCCGACGCGTAGAGGACTGCGTAGAGATCGGGGTTGTCGAGCCGGTGCCGTCCCGAAGGGGCCGGCACGTAGAGCGGGTGGAAGGGTCGCCCGCGCCTGGCCTTCGGGTCGATCGGCGCGACGCGCCAGGCGATCACACCGGCGCGTTGTCTTCGAACGCCGCGATCGCGTCGTCGACCGCGAGCGGGCCTCGCGCCACGACGACGTCGACTGGTCGAGCCCCTGCGAGGGCAGGGTTGGGGCTGGTGAGCCAGACCTGGCACTGCTCCGGGGTCATGACCTCGGCGAGCCGGGCGAGCACGTAGTCGAGCGCGAGGAGCGAGCGCATCGCCTCGGGGGAGGGGTGGTCGGCGCCCGTGCGCCAGCGGCTCGGCGCCGACTTCGAGACCTGGAGCAGGCGAGCGAGCTCGTTCTGCCCACCGACCCGGGTCGCCGCGAGCGCGACACGCTCGCCGACCGTCGGTTGGCGAGGGCGACGGGCACGATCCACGGTCACGACCGCATCCTACTCGCGCAACGGAAGCTGTTGCGCGAGGGTCAGCCCATCCACTGCCCGCCGTTCACGTCGATGGTCGCACCGTTGATGTACCAGGCCTCCGCAGAGCACAGGTGGACGATCGTCGCGGCGAGGTCATCGGGATTCCCTGGCCCGCGGCCACCCGGGATCATCCCGAGGATGCGCTCGCGGCGCTCGCTGTCGAGCGCAGTCCACATCGGCGTGTCGTGCGGGCCCGGCGCGACCGCGTTCACCGTGATGCCGTGGGCCGCGTGCTCGCGGGCGAGGAAGCGGGCGAGGGTGATCAGGCCGCCCTTCGACGTGGCGTACGCGGGGCCCGACAGCGCGCTGCCACCGAACCGGCCGTTGACCGACGCGATGAGCACGATCCGGCCCGTGCCGAGGCTGGCCATGTCAGCGATCACCTCGCGACAGCACAGGTACGCGGACGTGAGGTTCACCTCGATGATGCGCCGCCAGGTCGCGGGATCCTCGTCGGTGACGGTGCCCCGTCCGGTGATGCCCGCCGAGTGCACGAGCACCTCGACCGGGCCGTGCTGCTCGCGCACGGTGGCGATCGCCGATGCCACCGATCCTTCGTCGCTGACGTCACATGCGAGCACGCCGTCCTGCGCCTGGACGTCGAGGCCCGTCACGGCATCGCCGAGTGCCCGGAAGCGGTTGACGACAGCGGCGCCGATCGCCCCTGCCCCTCCGGTCACCACGACGTTGCGCATCAGTGCACGGCTTTCGGCGTCGAGGGATCGGCTGACCACTCCGTCCACGAGCCGTCGTAGACCTTCGGCATCGGCTTGCCGGCCAGCACGAAGGCGAGTGCGGTGCCCGTCGCCGCGACACCGCCTCCGCAGTAGGCGATGACGGGCGCCTCCGGGTCGAGGTGGAGTTCGTCGATGCGCGCGGCCGCCGCAACCGGATCCATCCAGTGCTCGCCGTCCGCGAGGAAGCCGAGACCGGTCAGCCGGCGCGCGCCCGGGATGTGCCCGGTCGCGCTGTCGTACGCCTTGTCCATGCGGGCGTCGACCAACGTCGCCGACGAGCGCTGCACGGCCTCGACGACCTCCTCCTTCGTGGCGTACCGGTCGGTGCGCAGCTCTGCGGTGAAGCGCGCGGGCGTGTACGTCGAAACGTCCGTCGACAGGACACGACCCTCGGCCTTCCACGCCGTGATCCCGCCGTCGAGCACGGCAACGTCGTCGTGGCCGTACGCGCGGAGCGCCCACCACACGCGCGCGGCGACCGGCACGTGGTGATCGTCGTAGGTGACGACGAATGTGTCATCGCCGATGCCGGCTGCGCTCATCGCTGCCGCGAACCGGTCGGGCCCAGCGAGCATGTGGGCCGGACGATCGGGATCCGCGAGCTGCGTGTCCCAACGCAGATGGACCGCGCCGGGGATGTGCCCCGCGCGGTACTCGTCGTCGCCGCACCGATCGTCGAATGGCCGGAGGTACCAGCGGCAGTCGACGACGCGCACGCGGCCGTCGTCCAGGTGATCGTCGAGCCACGCGGTCGTGACCAGCGGTCCGGTGCGCATAGGGGGACATGCTAGAGAGCACCGATGGTGTTCCCGTGGGGCGTGTGGTTCGAACCGGTGCAGCCCGTCGCGCGCATCGTCGACCTCGCACGGCTCGCCGAGGCGCAGGGCGCGTCCGTGTGCTTCCTCGCGGACGAAGGCACCGACCGGGACCTCTACGTCGCGCTCACAGCGGTCGTGCTCGGCACCGAGCGGATGACGGTCGCGCCCGCGATCACCAACCCGTTCTCGCGCCACCCGGTGACCACAGCCGCGGCGATCGCGACGCTCGCGGAGCTCGCCCCAGGACGGGTGTGGCACGGCCTCGGCGTGGGAGGCAGCCGGGTGCTCGCACCGCTCGACCTCGAGCCCGAGCGGCCCTACACCGCGCTGCGAGACGCGTTCGAGGTCAACCGCGCGCTGCTCACGGGCCACGACGTGGGCAGGGCCCGGCTGGCCTGGTCGAAAGAGTCCGTGCCGATCGCCGTCGCGGGGCGAGGGCCGCGGGTGCAGGCGCTCGCGGCGCGCGAAGCGGACTGGGTGATCCTTTCCGCCGAGCCGCCGGCATCGCTGCCCGCAGCGGCGACTCGGCTTCGGGCCGATGGTGCGAAGGTGGCGTGGTCTGCGTACCTCGCCTATTCCGCTGAGCAGCGCTCCCGCGTGCTCGGGCACTTCTCCTACATGGCGCTCGACGCGCCACCCGCGATCCGCGAGCGCGCGGGGTTGAGCGACGAGCGCGTCGCTGCGATCCGAGTCGAGATGCTCGCGGGCCGGCTCGACGCGGCCGCCTCGCTGCTTCCCGACGCGTTGGTCGACGAGTACGCGGTCGCCGGAGACGTCGACGCGTGCTCCCACCGCATCGCGTCGCTCGCGCCGAGCTTCGACCTCTTCATGCTCCCGATGAACGACGTCGAGCACTGCGAGGAGCACATCGTCGCGAGCGCAGACATCCTCGCCCGGGCGCAGGCTCTCGTCTGACATGGCGTTCGCAGGCCTCGGGCTCTCGCTCTCGAACGAAGGCCCTCTCCGGGACACGCTCGCGATCGCGCGACGCGCCGACGCGCTCGGCTTCGACGAGGTGTCGCTGCCGGAGAGCCGCCAGCACCGGGCCGTGATGAGCGCAGCGGCGGCGACGCTGGCGACGACCGAGCGCGTGCGGGTGAGGGTCGGCATCGCAAACCCCGTGACACGCCATCCCGCGGTGCTCGCGATGGAGGCCGCGACCCTGGCCGAGATCGGGGGACCAGATCGCCTCGCGTTCGGGGTGGGCGCCGCGGTGTGGACGATGCGCGCGCTCGGCTACGAGCCGGAGGGATGGCAGCCGTACACGCACGTCGTCGAGACGGTGCGGGCGCTGCGGCGATGGCTCGCGGGAGAGGAGCTCGGCTTCCAACCCACGACCTTCGCGGGTGACCCTGCGAATCGGCTCGACTTCACCCCGGTGGGTCCGATCCGCATCGACGTCGGCGCGGTCAACGGCCGGATGATGGAAGCAGCCGGCGAGATCGCGGACGGCGTCCAGCTCGGCGCGCTCGTGAGCCCGGGCTACGTGCGGTGGTCGCGCGAGCGGCTCGCGACGGGAGCCGCTCGCGGCGACCGATCGGTCGACGATCTGCTCGTGTCGTCCAACGTGCTGTGCAGCGTCGGCGCCGATCGAGCCGAAGCGCGCGCTGCGGTGCGCGAGGTGCTCGCCTACTACCTGTGGCGCGTGGAAGGCGTCGTGATCGAGACCTCGGGGGCCGATCCCGACGATGTCGCCGCGGTTCGGGCCGCCGTCGCTGCGGATGGGCCCGCGGCAGCGGCGGCGCGAGTGTCCGAGCACCTCGTCGACACGTTCGCCTGCGCGGGCACGGTCGCCGACGTCGTCCAGCAGCTCGGCGCCTTCGCCGACGCCGGACTCCACCTGCCCCTCGCGTGGCACACGCTCGGCCCCGATCCACACAGTGCCCTCGAGCTCCTCGCGGGCCCCGTGCGCGCGGCGCTCGTCCACGCCTGACCGGGAAACGGGCCGTACGCGCTGGAGCCGGCACCCCCCCGAGTGCCGGCTCCGAAGCGAGTGGTCAGCGCGCGATCAGAACGTGATGCTCTTGTCGACGAACTGGAGATCCATGATGTCCTTCGCGGTCAGGCCATCCTTCACCTTGACG
>DATKAS010000231.1:0-2484 GCA_035497855.1 Acidimicrobiales bacterium | reverse complement strand
CTGTCGCGGGAGGTGGCTCGGGTGTCGCTGGCTGAGGTGTTGCGCGAGCGGCGCCGTTCGTGCGCACTCGTGCGAGCGGCGTGCCGATCGGCACGCGTTCGCCGATCGGGACCAGCAACTCGTCGACGACGCCCGTCTCGAAGATCTCGACATCGATGTCGGCCTTGTCGGTGTCGACGACGGCGACGATGTCGCCGCGCTTCACCGCATCGCCTGGCTTGACAAGCCACTCGATGACTGTGCCGGCTTCCATGTCGGCGCCGAGGGAGGGCATGCGGAACTCACCCAAGGCGGCGCACCTCCTCGATCGCAGCAACGATCCCGTCGACATTGGGCAAGGCTGCGTCTTCGAGGTGCTTCGCATACGGCACCGGCACCTCTGCACCGCACACACGGCCGACTGGAGCGTCGAGGTCGTAGAACGCGCCCTCCATGATGCGAGCGCTGACTTCGGCCGCGAGGCTCCCGGACCGCCAGCCCTCGTCGACGATGACCGCGCGGCGAGTCTTCCTCACGCTGGCGAGGACCGTCGCTTCGTCGAGGGGCCGCAGCGACCGGAGGTCGACGACCTCGGCGTCGATCCCGTCGGTCGCCAGACGTTCGGCCGCGGCGAGGCACTTCGGAAGCGACCCGCCGTAGGTGATCAGCGAGACGTCCCCGCCGACGCGTCGGACGGCGGCCTTGTACAGGCCGAGCGCGGCCGCTTCGCCGGTCACGTCTCCTTCGGCGTTGTACAGCGATCCGTGCTCGAAGATGAGCACCGGGTCAGGGTCGTCGAGCGCGGGGCCGAGCATGCCGCGGGCGTCGTCCACCGTCGCGGGCGCGAGCACCTTGATTCCCGGGATGTGGGCGTACCAGCCCTCGAGGCTGTGCGAGTGCTGCGCGGCGAGCTGACGACCACCACCCGTCGTCATGCGGATCACGACGGGGACGCTGACCTGCCCGCCGGTCATGTGCCGCAACGTGGCTGCGTTGTTCATGATCTGGTCGAGCGCCAGAAGGCTGAAGTTCACGGTCATGATCTCCACGATCGGGCGCATCCCCCCGATCGCCGCGCCGATGCCGGCCCCGACGAAGGCGGACTCGGACAGCGGGGTGTCTCGGATGCGGTCTGGTCCGAACTCGTCGAGCAGGCCGCGGCTGACTCCGAAGCTTCCGCCGTATCGGCCCACGTCTTCACCCATCAGGAAGACGCGATCGTCGTTCGACATCGCCTCGCGGATCGCCTCGCGCATCGCGTCGCGGTACGTCAATGGCTTCGTGGTGACGGTCATGATGCAACCTCCGAGCACACGAACCGCTCGAGGTCCGCGACCGGCTCGTCAGTGCCGCTCTCGGCGTACTCGACCGCCTCGTCGATCTCGCGGGCGACCTCGTCTTCGAGGCCCGCGAGGTCGTCGTCGTCCATCTCGTGGTCGGCGCGCAGCCGGGCCTCGAGCAGGATCAGCGGATCGCGCTCCTTCCATCGCTCGATCTCGGCCTTGTCGCGGTAGAGGTCCGGGTCGTACATCGAGTGAGCTCGGAAGCGATAGGTGCGGCACTCGAGGAAGTGCGGCCCTCCCCCCTGACGCACGGCTTCGGCCGCGTGGCCGGCAGCTTCCGCGGTCGCGCACACGTCCATCCCGTCCACGGACCATGCGGGCATCTCGTAGCTCGAGGCCCTCAGTGCGAGGTCGGTCTCGACTTGCGACCGGCTCAGCGCGGTTCCCATCGCGTAGAGGTTGTTCTCGCACACGAAGAGCACCGGCAGATGCCACAGCGCGGCGAGGTTCATGCACTCGTGGAACTCGCCCTCGGCGACGGCCCCTTCGCCGAAGAACACCGCGGTGACCGCGTGGCGACCCTGGAGGTGATCGGCGAGAGCGAGCCCCGTCGCGAGCGGCAAGCCGCCGCCGACGATCGCGTTGCCACCGTAGAAGCGACGGCTCACGTCGAAGAGGTGCATCGAGCCGCCGCGGCCGCGGCTGCAGCCCTCGACGCGACCGAACATCTCGGCCATGATCGAGGCGGCGGTGACACCGCGGGCGAGCGCGTGGCCGTGCTCGCGATACGTCGCGACGATGTTGTCTTCCGGCTCGAGCGCCGACATGACACCCACGGCGACGGCTTCTTCGCCGATGTAGAGGTGCAGGAACCCGCGGATGCGCGCCGCGCTGTACAGTTCGACACACCGCTCCTCGAACCGTCGGATGCGCAGCATCTCGCTGTACAGGCGCGCGTCATCCTCGCGGTGCGCGATCACTGCTCCTCCAGCGTGGACAGGTCGCCCTCGGGCAGGCCCAGCTCTCGAGCTCGCAGCACGCGGCGCACGATCTTCCCGCTGCGCGTCTTCGGCAGCGTCGCTGCGAAGGCGATCTCCTTCGGTGCGACTGCCGCGCCGAGACGGGTTCGACCGAACCCGATCAGCTCGAGTCGCAGTGCTTCGCTCTCTTCCACGCCCGGCTTGAGGGTGACGAACGCCTTCACGACCTCGCCGACGACAGG
>DATKAS010000230.1:0-6934 GCA_035497855.1 Acidimicrobiales bacterium | reverse complement strand
GACGGCCAGAGCGACCACGACCACCGCGAAGGCGGCGACCACGACCCCGGGCACCACCACGACCGCGCCGTCGACCACCACGACGACGACCATCGCGTCGACAACCACCACTGCCGCGCCGACCACAACGACCGTTGAAGTGCGCGACCTCGCACTCGACAAGCCGTCGGTGCCCCCCGGCGGGGACGTCACCGCGACCGGCAAGGGCTGCGATCCGGGAGCGACCGTGACGCTCGAGATCGAAGGCCAGCAGGTCGGCACGACGACGGCGAAGGAAGATGGCTCGTTCTCGACGCCGATCGACGTCCCTGACGTCGATCCCGGACGCGTCGAGGTTCTGGCGCGGTGCGGTCCAGTGCTCACCACCCAGCTCGATGTCGTGCTCGCGTCATCGGTGAGCAACAACTCGTCGATCCTCGTCGCAGCGTTCTTCTTGATCGTGCTGTTCGCGCTGCTCGGGTACGGCTGGCAAGCACGTCGCAGCTGACCGGTACCATTCGGTCGTGCCGAAGACGACCGTTCCGATCCCGACCAGAGTGCTCGTCACCGGCATGCGCCACGACGACGGCGAGATCGTGGCGTCGGAGCTCTACGCGGTCGCCGAGGCGTGCGGGCAGTCATCTGAGCAAGTGCGGTCGTGCCTGCGGCGCCTCGTCAACGAGGGCCTCTACGTCCAGCACGGCAAGGGCCGCAGCGCTCGTTACGAGGCGACCGAGGCGGGCGTGGCGCACCTCGAGACGAGCTGGGCACGCACGCGGACCGCGTACCAGCAGGACGCTGCGGGCCGCGGCTGGGATCGCATGTGGCGCCTCGTCGCATTCGCTGTGCCCGAGGACCGGCGAGCCGCCCGCGATCAGCTGCGCGATCGGTTGGTCGCGCTCGGCGGGGCAGCGCTCCAGGGTGGCGTCTACGTGTCACCGCACCCATGGGGTGACACGGTTCGGCACGAGGCGAAGCGCCTCGACCTCGAGGAGCACCTCTCGTTGGCGACGACAGACGACCTCGAGATCGGCGGAGTCCGAGATCCACGGCTGCTCGCCAGGATGCTGTGGCCGATCGACGAGGTCGCCCGCGCGTACGAGGCATTCATCGCGCAGCACCGCCAAGTGCCCGAGGATCTCGAGGAGATGCGGCGGAAGAAGGAGCGGTTCCGCGACGACCACTTCCTGCCGTTCGCGTTCTCGATGGCGGTCGCCATGACCGAGTGCACGCGCATCGACCCGCTGCTCCCGCCAGAGCTGCTCCCGAGGCCGTGGCCGGGGCGCAGTGCACGCGAGCTCGTGCTTCGGAGCCGTCGGCTCGCATTGCTCGTGCGCGAAGCACAGGACCGGCCCGCGCTGTTCCACCTCTACGACTTGATGGTGGAGGGCCTCAGCTGAGCCCGGCGAGGTGGGCTGCGTCGTTGTAGCGGAGGAGTCGCCAGCGCGGCGCAGGCCGACGATCGCTCTCCGGAACGAAGACGAGCTCGGTGAGCGAGGTGTTCTGCGTGTAGAGCTCGAACCCGCCGACGACGGGCAGGTCGAGCAGTGCGCGCAGCGCCACGTCGACCACGCCGGCGTGGCACGCGATCACGACCGTCCGGCCCTCGTTGTCGTGCACGACGCGCCGCATCGCGCCGCCGACGCGCGTGTGGAACGCCATCCACGTCTCACCACCCGGCGACAGCGCGAGGTGGGGGTCGTCGGAGAACTCGGGCACGCCGTACTTCTCGATCGCCGCCGTGTAGGTGAGGCCGTCGGCCTCGCCCGGGTGGCGTTCGCAGAAGTCCTCGTCCTCGACAACCGGGAGCCCACCGATCGCAGGGGCGATGAGCTCCGCTGTCTCACGCGCCCGCGGCATCGTGCTCGCGAAGAGCACGTCAACTGGGTCGAGCTCGCGCGTGGCCGCCAACCGGTCACGGAGCAACGACGCCTGCCGTCTCCCGAGGTCAGAGAGCCCGTTACAGGTGCGCAGCCCGCCGACGAGGCCGTCGACCGCAGTCTGCGACTCGCCGTGGCGGATGAGGACGAGGCGAGTCACTCAGGCAAGGTTCTCGACGAAGCGCTCGAGCTGGCGCAAGTTGCGACACTCGAAGACACCGTCGGTGTGGATGCCGTACTCCCCGATGATCGAGTCGCCGGTGTCCCAGTAAGACCGCGGCTCGGGGTTGAGCCAGTACACGTGACGCGCACGGTGACGCATCTCCTTCAACACCCACGACTGCGCGGCGTGGTAGTTGTTGCGCGCGTCGCCGAGGAGGATCACCGTCGTCTTCGGCCCGACCTCACGTCCCCACTTCTCCCAGAACACCTCGAGCGCGTGGCCGTAGTCGCTGTGGCCGTCGACCCACACCACATCCGCCTCGGTGTTCACGCGATGCACGGCCTCGGTGATGTCTTCGACGCCCTCGAAGTAGCTCGTGACCTCGTCGATGCCGTCGATGAACACGAACGCCCGCACCTTCGAGAACTGGTTGCTGATCGCGTAGACGAGATGAAGGGTGAACCGCGCGAACGCGGCGACTGAACCGGAGATGTCGGCCACCACCATGATCTCCGGCTTCGCCGGGCGCGGGTAGCGGAACTTCGGCTCGGCGGGCACCCCGCCGTACGAGAGCGAGTGGCGCACGGTGCTGCGGAAGTCGAGCGGGCCCTTGCGGCCGTGCCGGCGCTTCCGAGCCAGGCGCACGGCGAGCTTGCGGGTGAGCGGGTACAGCGCGCGCCGCAGCGCGGCCATCTCGTCGCGTGAGGCATGCATGAAGTCGACGTCTTCGGGCAGCGGCTTGCGCAACGTCTTCGCCATCGCCTCGACACCGCGATCGGCGACCAGCCGGCGACGGATCTCGGCCTCGATCTCCTTCTTCAGCTGCTCGATGCGAGCTTCGAACTCGTCCTTCTCGAGCCGCTCCTCGAGCGCCGTCATCTCGCCGCCGACTTCCTGGCGAGCCGACTCCATCAGCCGCTCGAGCATGCCGTCGAGGTCGAGGTTCCGCAGCGTGCGGTAGAGGTAGTACGTGCCGCCGACAGGGCGTCCCGGCTCCATGCCGGCGTAGCGGGACACGGCCTGCCGGGCGAGCGCCCGCATCATCGCCTCGTCGGCGTTGAGCAACGCGCGGTACAGCATCTCGGCGAGCTGCTCGGGTGTGAGCTGCTCCATGGCGCCGCCGGGGCCACCCTGCTGCTGCTTGCCGGGCTGGAGGTCACCCCACTGGTCGCCGTCACCTTCGCCGTCGACCTGGAACTCGGGGCCGCGGAGTGAGAAGTACACCTCGAACACGGTCTCGAACGCGCGCCAATGCGCGTTGTTCTTGACGAGCGTGGCTCCGAGCGCGTACTTGAACGCCTCGCGATCCTCGATCGGGATGTGCTTCACCGCCTCCATCGCGTCGAGGTTCTCGGTGAGCGACACCGGGAGGCCCGCGGCTCGGAGCTCCTGGATGAAACCACCGAGCAGGTCGAGCATCGGGCCGCCCTCAGGACTCGCCGCGGATGACGGGCCACGACGTCGGACGCGTCGTGTTCCAGTCGTACATCGACCAACCGGTCGCGCCCTGCTCCTGCGCGCCCCGAACCATGCCTCTGATCTCGTCGTCGGTCGCGGTGTCGGCAATGCCGCCGATCGGGTGGACGATCGCGCTCGGGTTGTTGATGTGCTGTCGCACCAGCGTCATGTTGTCGACGGTGTAGCGATAGCCGTCGTGGTACCCGGAGGCCTGCGTGCGCCCGGTCCAGTAGTTCATCGGCATCCACACGTTGTACAAGGGCGCGAGGTTCGCCCACGGGAAGCCGGGCCAGAAGTTCGGGTTGATGACGTCCATCACGACCGGCGGCACCACGATCGCGGCGAGCACCGACGTGCCGGTCTGCGCCCGCAAGCGCTGCGAGAGGTCGACGAGGGCGTTGTTGCGAGCGTTCACGTCGGTGACGACGCGTGACTCGATGTCGACGCCGATGCCGTCGAGGGTCTGACCGTTCACCTGGAAGTTGAACATCGCCATGAGGTGCTGGAGGTCGCGGTCGGTGTTCTGGAAGGTGGGCAGGTACCAACCGACGACGGTCATGCCGAGGCTGTGGGCGGTCGTGACCCACTGGCCGAGCAGGTTCGCGTCGATCAGGTCGCCAGGCGAGCGCGGGTCTTCCTTCGCGGCCTGGAGGTAGATCGTCTTCACGCCCTGCTGGGCCATGGCCTGGATCGCGTCGACGTGGAGCGGTGCCGGCTTGCCCGTCGTCTGGTACCCGTCGACGTAGTCATAGGCGTCGACCCACGTACCGACGCCCTGGTATGGCAGGTAGTCGGGATGCCACGTGCCGGCCGCGTCGGGCCTGATGCCGGTGGGTGGGAGGCACGCACTGACGAAGCAGGCGATGCCGATGAGGAGTGCGAGGAGCCCCAGGCGGAGCTTCGCGTCCTTAGCTCTTGCCAGCATCGACGGACAGCTCCTTGGCGGCCTTCGCGATGTCGGTCTGGTACTTGAGCAAGATGTGCAAGGTCTCCTTCGCTTGCTGCGCGTCGATCGAGTCGATGCCGAGCAGCACGAGGGTGCGTGCCCAGTCGAGCGTCTCGGACACGGACGGCGCCTTCTTCAGCTCGAGCTGGCGGATCGACCGCACGATGCGTGCGACCTGATCGGCGAGGTTCTCGCTGATGTCGGGCACCTTGGTGAGCACGATCTCCTTCTCGCGCTCGAGGTCCGGGTAGTCGACGTGCAGGTAGAGGCAGCGGCGCTTGAGCGCCTCGGACAGCTCACGGGTGTTGTTCGACGTGAGGAAGACGAGCGGGATCTGCGTCGCGCTCACGGTGCCGAGCTCGGGGATCGACACCTGGTAGTCGGACAGGATCTCGAGGAGCAGCGCTTCGGTCTCGATCTCGACGCGGTCGACCTCGTCGACCAAGAGCACGACCGGCTCGCTCGCCCGGATCGCTTCGAGGAGCGGGCGGGTGAGCAGGAACTCCTCGCTGAAGATGTCGTCGTGGAGGTCGCTCCACCCCTCGGACTGGCGGTCCGCCTGGATGCGCAGGAGCTGCTTCTTGTAGTTCCACTCGTAGAGCGCCTTGCTCTCGTCGAGGCCCTCGTAGCACTGGAGCCGGATGAGGCGTGCGCCGGTGAACTCGGCCACCGACTTGGCGAGCTGGGTCTTGCCGGTGCCGGCCGGACCCTCGATCAGGACCGGCTTCTGGAGACGGTCGGCGAGGTAGACCACTCCGGCGATGCCATCGTCGGCCAGGTAGCGCACGTCGCGCAGCCCTTGACGCACTTCAGGGACCGAGTCGAAGCGATAGGCAGAACCGGAAGACATTCCGGGAAGCGTACCGGTCCGCTTGACCGCAGGGTCAATCACCATGCTCTGATCAGGCATGACCCGGCGACCGGAGCAACGAGCACGGCTCGCCGTGGCCGCGGTCTTCTTCACGAACGGCGCGCTGTTCGCCAACGTGATCCCGCGCTATCCGGAGATCCGTGACGACCTCGGGCTGAGCAACGCGACGCTCGGCGCGGCGCTCGCAGCCTTCCCACTCGGCGCGCTCACTGTGGGCCTCTTCGCCGCGACCGTCGTCCGGCGTTTCGGGTCGGGCAAGGTCGCCACCTCGGGTGTCGTCGCCCTCGCCGCCGCGATCGCACTCATCGCGTTCGTGCCTGGGTGGTGGATGCTGGCAGCCGTGCTCTTCGTCGGCGGCGGCATCGACGCCATCACCGACGTCGCGCAGAACGCGCACGGCTTGCGCGTGCAGCGCGTCTACGCGAGGTCGATCGTCAACTCGTTCCACGGCGTGTGGAGCATCGGCGCGGTCACGGGTGGCCTGGTCGGCTCGGTCACGATCGCGCTCGGGATCTCCCTCGAGGCCGCGCTGGTGGGCGCCTCGGTGGTGTGCGCCGGCGCCGCGCTCGTCTGCTCGCGGTTCATGTTGGGTGGCCCCGAGGACGGGGAGCGCGCCGAGCGCGCCCATGGGCGCGTCACGGGCTCGACCGTCCGTCTCCTCATCGCGCTCGGCGTGCTCGCGGCGTGCGGAGCGGTCGTCGAGGACGCAGGCGCGTCGTGGGGTGCGATCTACCTCCACGACGACATCGGCACCGCCGCGGCCGTCGCCGGCCTCGCGTTCGTCGCGCTGCAGTCCGCGATGACGATCGGCCGGCTCACCGGTGATCGAGTGGTCGACCGATTCGGGCAGCGCAGCGTCGTGCGCTCGGGTGGCGCGCTCGCCGCGGTGGCGATGGCTGTCGCGCTCGCCGTGCCGACGGTCGGCACCACGCTCGCCGGCTTCGGCCTTGCGGGGCTCGGCGTCGCGACGCTCGTGCCGGCCGTGTACCACACCAGCGACGAGGTGCCCGGGCTCGCGACGGGCGTCGGGCTCACGGTCATGAGCGTGGCGCTGCGGCTCGGCTTCCTCGCCTCACCTCCGCTCGTGGGCCTCACCGCCGACGCGATCAGCCTGCGCGTCGGCCTGCTCGGCGTCGTGCTCGCAGGCACGCTGGTGTTCTGGTTCGGGCGAGTCCTCCTCGACCACAACCCCGCGTCCGCGACCGCCGACGCCGCTGCTCCCAGCCGCTGATCGTGCGCCCACCACGACCATTTGCAGATGCACGTCGACGAGGTGGCGGGCTAGGTGCGGATGTGGCCGTCGCCCTCGATGACCCACTTCAGAGTGGTGAGCTCGCGGAGCCCCATCGGGCCGCGTGCGTGGAGCTTCTGGGTCGAGATGCCGATCTCGGCGCCGAACCCGAGCTCTTCTCCGTCGACGAACCGCGTCGACGCGTTCACGAGCACCGCAGCGGCATCGACCTCACGCGTGAAACGCGTCGCCGCGTCGATCGACCCGGTGAGGATCGCCTCCGAGTGACCCGACCCGAAGCGGGCGATGTGATCGATCGCCTCGTCGACGTCGCCGACGACCTTCACCGCCAGCTTGAGCGCCAAGAACTCGGTGGCGTAGTCCTCATCGGTCGCGATCCCGACGC
>DATKAS010000229.1:0-3570 GCA_035497855.1 Acidimicrobiales bacterium | reverse complement strand
GTCCCGTCCCCTCCTCCTCCGCCTCCGCCTCCTCCTCCTCCCCCGCCGCCGCCGCCCGGTGCGCCGACACCGCCGCCCGGCACACCGCCTCCCACGGCGAACCCGCCCGCCGCCGCTGGTGGCGGTGGTGGTGGCGGCGGAGGCAACGGCAAGCGGCTCGGGCTGATCATCGGTGGCGTCGCCGCGGTCGCGGCGATCGTGGTGGGCGCCATCGTCGTGTTCGGCGGCGGCGACGACAACAAGGGCGCGGCCTCGACCACCGCCGTCGGCACCACGAGCGGCAGCAACACGACGATCGCGGGCGGCGGCAAGGCGATCACCTCGGTCGACGACGCGGCGGGAGCCGTCATCCGCATCGAGACCGACGGCACCATCCGGGACCCGGAGATCGGCCAGACGAGCAACGCCGGTGCGGGCAGCGGGTTCATCATCGATCCGTCCGGCATCGCGGTCACGAACAACCACGTGGTGACCGGCGCTGCCACGATCCAGGTGTTCGTGAACGGCTCCGACCAGCCGAAGTCAGCGCGAGTGCTCGGCGTGTCGGAGTGCTCCGACCTCGCGGTCATCGACATCGAAGGGGACGGCTACCCGTTCCTCAAGTGGTTCGACGGTGACATCAAGCCCGGCATCGACGTCTTCGCCGCCGGCTATCCCCTCGACGACCCGGAGTTCACGCTCACGAAGGGCATCGTGTCGAAGGCGAAGGCCGAAGACATCTCCCCGTCCTCGAACATCGACCACGTGATCGAGCACGACGCGAACATCCAACCAGGCAACTCCGGCGGGCCGCTCATCACGAAGGATGCAGAGGTCGTCGGCGTGAACTACGCCGGCTTCGACTTCGCGGGCAAGGGCACCGAGCAGTTCTTCGCGATCGCGTCCGACACGGCGCAACCGATCGTTGCTCAGCTGCAGCAGGGCACGAACGTCGACTCCCTCGGCATCAACGGCACCGCCGTCTCGGATGAGGACACGGGCACGTTCGGCATCTGGGTCAACGGTGTCGACGCAGGGTCGCCCGCGTCGAACCTCGGGCTCGAGCCCGGCGACATCATCACGAAGATGGCCGGCAAGGACATCGGCGCCGACGGCACGATGAAGGACTACTGCGACGTCCTTCGCACCAAGGGTGAAGACGCTCCGATCGGGGTGGAGGTGCTCCGGTTCGACACCTCCGAGGTGCTCCGCGGCGAGTTCAACGGCAAGGAGTTGCAGCAGGCGTTCTCGTTCGCAGACGAGCTCGGCAGTGACTCGGGCGCGACCTACGACAACTTCTCGATCGTCACCGACGACTCGAACACGATCCAGGTCGAGGTGCCCGACGAGTGGTCCGACGTCCGCGGCGGATCACAAGACATCGCCGGCGTGCAAGCGCCGTCGATCCAGGCGAGTCCCGACGTCGACCAGTTCCTCAACGGGTTCGACGTGCCCGGCATGGAGTTCGTGCTGTCCGATCAATTCACGACCGACGACTTCGAGTCGATCCTCGACGCGGTCGGCCCGTCCGAGTTCTGCACCAGCGACGGCCGCCAGGACTACTCCGATCCGATCTTCACCGGCCGCTTCGAGGTCTGGAAGGACTGCCAAGGCACCGACACGCAGTACATCGTCGTCGTCGCGTCCGAGGCCGACTCGAACGAGGTCGCCATCGTCACCGTCCAGGCTGTCGACGACCGCGACTTCGACGCGCTCGACCACATCCTCAACACGTTCAGCACCACCGACACCCAGCTCGAGCCGTCGCCTGACACGACGGGGGGCTGACGCACGTCGATGGTGCCGATCACGGGCCGGCTGCTCGTCGCCTCGCCGATGCTCGGCGACCCGAACTTCAGCCGCACCGTGGTGCTCATGCTCGCCCACGGCGACGAGGGCGCACTCGGCCTCGTGCTGAACCGGTCGAGTGACGTCGACGTCAGCGCCGTGCTGCCGGACGTGTGGCGTGACGTCGCCCCCGAGCCGCGCGTGCTCTTCGTCGGCGGACCCGTCGCGTCCGACTCTGTGATCGGGCTCGCGCGCGTCGACGGGGAAGGCGAAGGGTTCGTGCCGATGACCCGCGGGCTCGCCACCGTCGATCTCGAGCGCACACCCGCGTCGATCGGGAAGGGTGTCACCACCGCACGGGTCTTCGCCGGGCACGCAGGCTGGGGCCCCGGTCAGCTCGAAGGCGAGCTCGAGGTGCCCGGCTGGATCGTCGTCGACGCCGAGGACAGCGACGCGTTCACCGACGACCCCGACGGGCTCTGGCGCGCGGTGCTCGCTCGACAGCCGGGCCGGCTCGGGTGGCTCGCGAACTTTCCGGACTCGCTGCTGTCGAACTGACTTCGGGCATCACCAACCGCGGCTGCAGTGGCCGGTACCTTCGACGACCGGTGCGGATCATCAGCGTGATCGCCGGATCGATCCTCATTGGCGTGGCCATCGTCGACACGGTCGGCACACTCGTCGCGACTCGCATCCAGACGCGCAGGTGGTGGCCCACTGCGGTGCTGTATCGGTATTCCTGGCCTCTGTGGCGCGCCGTGGGGCGCAAGATCGACGACGAGGACCGCCGTGAGAGCGTCCTGTCGATCTACGGACCGCTTTCGCTCCTCACGCTGCTCATCTTCTGGGTGACCATGCAGGTGATCGGCTGGGGGCTCGTGTGGTGGGGGTTTCGCACCGGCATCCACACGATCGAGTCTCTGCTCGAGTCGATCTACTACGCCGGGATCGGCTTCTTCACCGTCGGGTTCGGTGACGTCGTGCCCGTGGCCAGCGCCCCGCGCATCCTCGTGCTCGTCGAGGCGTTCTTCGGGCTCACCACCATGGCCCTCCTCATCGGGTTCATGCCAACCCTGTTTGCGGCGTACAGCACGCGCGAAGAGCTGGTCTCCACGCTCGACGACCTGTCCGGCGCCCGGGTCACCCCGCTCGGGCTGCTCGAGGCGTACGCGCGCGACGGTGATCCGTCCGAGCTCTACGAGATGTTCGACCGCTGGGAGATGTGGACAGCCAGCGTGCTCGAGAGCCACTCGAGCTACCCCATGTTGATGCTCTTCCGGTCGAAGCAGTCCGGGCAGTCCTGGATCGCGGCGAGTGTGATCGTCACCGAGACGGCGGCGCTGTGTGTCTCGATGATCGGAACACCTCCCGACTCGCGCGCGCTCAGGCTCTGCCGCCGAACTGCCCAGACCGCAGCCCGGCTCGCGGACGCGCTCACGATCGAACGCGCCAGCACGCCGAGCGCCGAGGTCGTGATGCCGGAAGAACGCCTCCGGGTCATCTACGCGCGATTGGGCGAGCTCGGCTACGAACGCCGTCCGTACGAGGAGGCGCACGCTCGCCTGAATGCGTGGCATGACGCGTACATGCCCCACCTGAGCGCGTTGGTCGCCCGTCTCCTGATCGCGCCTGAGTTCCGCCTCCCGCCCGCGGTCGCCGCCTTGTCCTACGACTGATCCTCGTCGCCGTCGTCCGCTCCGCTTCCGCCGGCTCCTGCTCGCTGCGCTCGACAATCGGTGCTTCGCGCACCCGGCGGCGCACTGCGCCGCCGTGATCCCTCCCTCACAAAATCTCCCCGATGGC
>DATKAS010000228.1:0-8186 GCA_035497855.1 Acidimicrobiales bacterium | reverse complement strand
GAGCCCTGCCCACGCGGCCAGAAGCCCGATCTCGATCGCCAGCGTCGCGGACGTGAGCGACCGGGGAACCCCCTCCTTGGCTGCCATCACGACCCGCGCCGCGAACCCCGCGATCCCGGTCGGGAGGTACCGCGCCGTCTGTGAGAGGCACCAGACGCGGATCGCATGGCCACGCGAGATCGCGACGCCGTAGGCGGCCACCAGCCGCCGCCACCCGAGCGGGAGCACGACCCCCGCAGCCAACCCGATCGGCAGCGCGGCGACCAGCCACGCCCACTGGATCTGGAGATCGACGTCTCGGAGGGCGCTGGCGTTGTCGAGCGCCACCTTGACCAGCGCGATCAGGACCGCGATCGCGAAGACCCAGCGACCGACGGTGATCAGGCGGCCCGGCCACCGCGACCGCGAGCTCGGGGGCGACTGGCCTGACGAGGTCATGGGGACACCGTTCTGCGAGGGTACCGGGATGGCCTGCCCAGGTCTCGGAACCTCTGGGGCTAAGGTGGAGGCCCAGGGGATGCCGTAGATCTCCCTGTATCTGCACGCCGGACCGACCGAACTGACCGGACTGAAGGGTCTCCGCCTCATGGCGATGACAAGCCTCGACGAACGACTGCTGGTCGAAGCCCACAACGGGGGCGACGCCGGCGCGTTCGCGAGCATCGTCAACGAGTACTCCCCGTCGCTGTACGCCCACGCAGTGATGCGGCTCGGGGAGTCGCGCGCTGCTGAGGACGCCGTGCAGGAGACCTTCCTGCGGGCCTACCGGGCGATGCCGAGGTTCGAGGGCGAGTTCCACCTCCGCGCGTGGCTCCATCGCATCCTCACGAACGTCTGCTTCGACGAGGGAAATCGCCGCCGCCGCGAGACGCGCACCCTCGACCGCATGGCCTCGTTCGCCGACCCGGTCGTGCCCGCTCCCGACGAGGTGCTCGACCTCGACCGTGCCGCTGCGCAACGCGAGGTGGCCACCGCGCTCGCCGCGCTTCCCGATGCCTACCGTGAAGCGCTCGAGCTGCGGTACGTCGAGCAGCTCTCCTTCCGTGAGGTCGCTGACGTCACTGGCGTGACCGAGGAGAACGCGCGTGCCCGTGTGCACCGTGGACGCGCCGCGCTCCGCCGCTTGATGAACGCGCCCTACGCGTTCGCCGCGCTGTTCATCCCCGCGCTTCGCAAGGGCGAGCGCGCAGCCCAGGCGGCGATGTCGAATGGTGGCACCGACGCCGCCTCGTCGATGTCCTCGATCGCACAGTCCGCGCCGACGTTCACCCGCCTCGCGGTCGAGCTGAGCGGTCCCTTGTCGGCCAAGGCCGGCATCCTCGCCGGCGTGGTGGCCGCGGCCGCGACGACAGTCGCGGTGCCGGTCGCGTCGAGCGTCGCGGACCACACGTTCACACCGCCGCCGCCAGCCGTCGCCGTTCCGGCGCGCGGGAGCACGGCTGCGCCGCTGGCCGCGCCAGAGCACACCACCGTCGTGGTCGATCCGGCGACGGCGAGCACCCCGGTCGCAGCGGCACCTGCCCCGTCCGATGCCACGCAAGCATCCGACGACACGACGGCGGCTCCCACCGACGCGACATCAACGCCGGTCGATCAGCCGCAGACGTTCTCCGCGCCGCAGTCTGCGGCCGCGTCGGCTGCGGCCACGCCTGCAAGCGCGCCCGCGGCGACCCCGACCGGATCGTCGACTGACACGAGCGGTCCCGCGGTCACGCCGGCGGCACCTGTCGCGCCCGTGGCGCCCGTGACCCAGCCCACGAGCCTGCTCGCGCCCAACGTCACCGCGACCGCGGCGGCGGACAGCATCGAGCTCACCGGCACTGCGTCGTTCGGTGGCGTGCAAGTGCTCTCGGGGATGATCGGGGGCACATTCGCGATCACGCCTGGTGTGACGCCCGACGACCCCGTGCGGCTCGACGGCACCCTCACGTTCACCGCGGCGGACGGCTCGGTGCAGACGCTGCGCCTCGCTCTGCGCGCGGTTGCCTCGACCGACGCGAACGGCCTCACGTCGTATGCGGTGAGCGCGGGGCGGTACGAGCTGACCGACGCATCCGGCAACACGACCACTGGTGCGCTCACAGGATCGCTGCTCGTCGGCAACGGCAACGCGTCGTCGATCTCGCTCACGCTGAGCTGAGCTCGACTTTTCCGCACCACGCGTCCGTGATCGTGTGACGCCTCGCCTAAGGTGCCCCGCCATGCCGCGCGCCCGCCGGCTGGCCGGCTCCCTGGTCGCGATCGTGACTGCGCTCGTCCTCGCGGCGGGCGCGGTGGTGCTCACCCCGTCGAGCGCGCTCGCCGACGGCACCAACGCGGCGCAGCCGAGCCGATGGCCTGCAGGGCCCGGCGCTGCCCCGCGCATGGAAGGCATCGCGCACGCGCTCCGCTTGCTCGGAGCCGATCGCTTCGACACCAACCTCGCCGTGACGCTCGCGTTGCGAGGCGAGGGCGGCTTCCCCTACACCACCTCCGATCGCACGAGCGCGGGTGCGTCGAGCCTCGGCTCGGCGTCCGGTTGGTGGGGGGCGCGCTCCTGCCCGAAGTCGGTGATCGTGGTCGCGGGCGACAACTTCGCCGATGCGCTCGCCGCGACGTCGCTCTCCGATCCCACCGACAAGGGCACCGGGCCCCTCCTCGAGCGAGTTGCCGCGGCCGACCCGCTCTTCGATCCGGTCGGCGGCTTCGCGCGCGTCGATACCGCGCTCGCCCCGATCATCGTCACGACGTCCGGCCGGCAGGGCGCGACCACGCTCTCCGTCAGCTCGCGCATCGCAGCGCAGGACATGGCCCAAGGGGGATGCACGACCGCGCGCACGGCGATCATCGTCGGAGGCGTGGGTGCCGTGCCCCGCTCCATCGAGCCCGACCTGCTGAGCGTGGGCTACACGCAGGTGTTCCGTGTCGCCGGTGTGGACCGGTTCGACACCGCAGCGCGCGTCGCACAAGCGCTCGGCACCAAGCCGGTGCCCGACACTGCCTCCGCATGCACCGACTCCGACGTCACCGACGGATCTGCTCGCATGGGCTTCTATGCGCCATCGGTCGTCGAGCTGCGTGACTCACCGACATCGTGCCGGTTGCTCGGGCGCAGCGCGGTGCTCGCCGACGGCGGCACCGGAGCCGACGCGCTCGCAGCCGGTTGGTGGACGAGCTTCTGGCAGGTGCCCGTCCTGCTGACGAACGCGGATGGCACGCTGCCTTCGTCGACCGCGGCCGCGCTGCAAGCGATGGCGGTGAACAACCTCATCGTGCTCGGCGGATCCAGCCGCATCCCGGACGCCACCGTCACGCAAGCGCAGTCGCTCACCGGCGCCTCGGCCGTCCGCATCGCCGGCGCGGACCGCTACGCGACCTCCGTCGAGATGGCGAGGCGGCTCGGAGGGTGGTGGCCGACCGGCCAGGTCGCGGACTCCGCCGGCTCGATGGTGTGCCTCGCAGCCTCCGGTGGGCAAGGCGCGAACTCGATCGGATGGCCTGATGCGCTCGGCGCGGGGCCCTTCTGCGCTGCTCTCGGCGGCGCGGTCGCAAACCCCGGAGCGCCCGCACGGGCGCTCCCTCCCGCGGCTGGCGTGCTCCCCACCTTCGTCCCGGTCGCTCGGCCGGCGCGTGACGCGGTGCCCGTGCTGCTCACGACGCCGCAGACGAACGACCTGCCCGCGACCACTGCGGCGTTTCTGTCGTCGGTGTTCCCGACGGGCAACTGGTGCTCGAGCGCGGCATCGCTGCCGTCGTGCGCGATGCCTGGTTTCGCAGTCGCGTTCGGGGGAGGCGCCGTGCTCACCGACAACGCCTTGCTCGCTGCCGCCACATTGGTGTCGGGGGGCACGTACCAAGTGCCAGACGACCTCTCGCCCTCGGCCACTGGTGGCTTCACGACGAGCCTCGACATGACGCCGGTGTTCGCGAGCGCAGGCGGCGTCGGCTCGACTCGTCAGTGCTACGTGCGGGGCTCGCTCGCCGGCGTTCGATGGCTCAGCGTGTACAGCGACCCGGCGATGACGCAGTTCGACAGCGAGCTCGACGTCATGATGTCGGGTCGCTACCTCACCGATGCCGACGGCATCGCTCGCTCGCCGGGCGCGAGCGCTCCGGTCTGCGTGCAGTTCAACGGGAACGCGCAGGGGACGTCTGTCGTGGCCGGTGTGAGCGTGTCCGGTCGCTCGAGCCCGCCGACGCCGGTCACGTACGGCGCGCTGCAACGGTTGACCTTGTCGGCGCCGATCGTGCAGGACAGCCCGATCGTCGCTGGCGCGGCCTCCGAATCCACCGATCCCGCGGTCGGCACCACGTGGACCTACTCGGGCCCGACCCTTTCGCCGACGCAGCTCACCGTCAAAGCGAGCCCGCCGCAGCAGGTCTCGGCTGCGAACCTCACGATCACCGTCACGAGAGGCGCGTCGGCGACGGCTGCGACCTCGTTCGGCGGCACGTTCGCGGTGACGACCGCGACGGGGACGGTCAACGGATCGGTGACCGGCGAGGCGGTGCAGTCCGGCGGCGCGTGGCACCTCCGCGGCAGCTCGGTGCTCACGACGGGCACCGGCGGCGCGAACTCGGGATTGGGCGGGTTCACCGCTGACATCACCCTCGGCGGCCCCGGCAGCGGCGACGACGTCGTGTCCTGGAACGTCGACTCGGTCGCGGGCTGAACGTCAGGCCGAGGTCACCCGCTCGTAGAGCGCGGCCATCTCCGTCACCATCGCGGCGCGGCTGAATCGCTCGCGTGCTCGCGCGAGCGCTGCCTCGCCCATCTGCTCGCGACGGGTCGCGTCCTCGCAGAGGTCGAGCACACCCGCGGCGAGCGTGTGGTCGTCTGGCGCGCACACGCGTCCCGTCATGCCGTCGACCACGACTTCTGGTGCACTGCCGACTGCTGCGGTGACACCCGGGCGTCCGGCTGCGGCTGCTTCGACGAGCGAGAGCGGCATCCCCTCGTTGTCGGAGGTGAGCAGCACCAGGTCGCAGGCCGCGTAGACGTCGGTCACGTCCGCGCGCCAGCCGAGCAGCGTGATCCGTCCGCGGAGCGTCGACGTGTCGGCCGCCGCTTCGAGCGCCGCGCGCCCCTCACCGTCACCTGCGACCACGAAGTGCACGTCGTCGCGCTGCGCCGCGACCAGCCCGGCGACGCGAGCGAAGCGATCCGGTCGCTTCACTCCCGCCAGCCGGCCGACGTACGCCACGACCACACTCTCGGCGGGCAGGCCGAGCCGAGCGCGCGCTCGTGCCCGATCGAGCGGCGCCGTGATCTCGACTCCCGGCGCGATCACCGTGTACTGCTCGAGGCGCCCGATGCCAGCGTCGAGCAGCTCGTCGCGCACGTGCAGGCCGACGCTCACGAGGCTCGTCGTGCTTCGCGCGAGCACGCGCTCGGTGTAGACGACGGCTCGAGTCGTCGCCGGTGGGAAGTAGCCGTGGAGCAGGTGGCCGTGGAAGACGTGGATCGTCGTGGGCACACGTGCGGCGAGTGCGGCGAGCCGGCCGATGACTCCGGCCTTCGCGGTGTGCGACTCGACGATGTGGGGCCGGAACGCCCGAATCTCCGAGGTGACACGAGCCAGCGCGCGTGGATCGGCGAGCGCGTTCGGCGCGCGACCCAGGCCTTCGACGTGGGTGAACGAGAAGTCGCGAGGACGGAGCGTGAGCTCGTCCACCTCGTCGTCCGACACCGTTCCGGTGAGGAGACGCTGATCGAAGCGCTCGGGATCCAGATCGTCCATCAGGTCGGCGACGATGCGAGCCGGTCCACCGACGTTCATCCGCGCGATGACATGCATGACGCGCAGGCGATCGGGCACGGGTCGGCACGGTAGCGGCGCATCGGTGCGCCGGGTCCGACGCTGTGGGTGCCCTACCCTGACGTCGTGCGCGTGCTGGTGACAGGTGGCGCCGGGTTCATCGGGTCGCACGTCGTCGACGCGCTGTGCGACGAGGGATCCGACGTCACGGTGCTCGACAACCTCACGACTGGGCGCGCCACGAACGTCGACCGCCGGGCGCGCCTCGTGCAGGGCTCGATCCTCGATGCCGACCTCGTCGACAAGGAGGTCGAGGCAGCAGACGAGGTGTTCCACCTCGCCGCGGCTGTGGGTGTGCGGCACATCGTCGACCACCCGCTCGAGAGCCTCCGCACGAACATCCGGGGCACTGAGCACGTGCTCGATGCGTCAGCGCGCCATGGGCGTCGTGTCCTGATGGCCTCGACCTCTGAGGTGTACGGGAAGTCGCCCGCGGTCCCGTGGCGCGAAGACGACGACCGCGTGCTCGGCTCGACCGCCGTGCCGCGATGGTCGTACGCGACGGCGAAGGCACTCGACGAGCACCTCGCTCTCGCGCATGCGAGCTCCGGCCTGCAGGTGACGATCGTCCGCTACTTCAACAGCTACGGCCCGCGGCTCGACGAGCGCGGCTACGGGTCGGTCGTCGCCAAGTTCATCGGCCAGGCGCTCGCCGGCGAGCCGATCACGGTGCACGGAAGCGGCGCGCAGACGCGGTGCTTCACCTACGTCGCGGACACGGTGACGGGCACGCTGCTCGCGGCGCGTTCGCCCGACGCGGAGGGTCGCGTCTTCAACCTCGGCACCGAGCGCGAGACGTCGATCCGCGAGCTCGCGGAGCTCGTCGTCGAAGTCACAGCGTCGTCGTCGCGGATCGAAGCGGTGAGCTACGAGAGCGAGTACGGCGCCCGCTTCGAGGACGCGCCGCGGCGTCTACCCGACACGACGCGCGCCCGAACGATCCTCGGATGGGCACCGCAGGTCGACCTCGAGGACGGCCTCGCGCGCACGCTCGCATGGTGGACGAGCCGTGGCTGACTTCGACGCCCGCGTCGCGGCGCGCGACCTCGAGATCGGCGTGGTTGGGCTGGGCTACGTGGGGTTGCCGCTCGCGCTCGCCCATGCAGAGGTGGGCTTCCGCGTCGTCGGGTTCGACGTCGACGCCGAGCGCTGCGCGGCGCTGAATTCCGGGCGCAGCCACATCGAGGACGTCGCCGACGAGCGACTGCTGGCCCAGGTCGAGCTCGCGCGCTTCCGGGCCCATCCCGACGCTTCATCGTTGCAGTCGTCCGACGTGATCTTCATCTGCGTGCCGACGCCCTACGACCGTCACCAGACCCCTGATCTCTCCTACGTGCGCGCCGCGCTCGGGTCGGTGTCGAGCGTGCTGCGGCCCGGCGTGCTCGTGATCCTCCAGTCGACGACCTACCCGGGCACGACCGTCGAGGTCTGCAAACCGATCCTCGAGGCGACCGGCCTGGTCGCCGGCGTCGACTTCCACCTCGCGTTCTCGCCCGAGCGCGTCGACCCCGGCAACGAGCAGTGGACGGTTGCGACGACGCCGAAGGTCGTCGGCGGGATCACCGAGGAGTGCGGCCGGCGCGCGGCGCTGCTGCTGGAGTCGCTCATGACAGCACCGGGACAGGTGCGCCAGGTCTCGACGCCGGCGGCTGCCGAGATGGCGAAGCTGCTCGAGAACACCTATCGCGCGGTGAACATCGCCCTCGTCAACGAGCTCGCCCAGCTGTGCCATCGGATGGGCATCGACGTGTGGGAGGTCATCGACGCTGCCGCGACGAAGCCGTTCGGGTTCGAAGCGTTCGTCCCCGGCATCGGACCGGGCGGCCATTGCATCCCGGTCGACCCGCAGTACCTGTCGTGGAAGGCCCGCGAGTTCGACTTCCGCACCGAGTTCATCGATCTCGCGGCAGACACGAACCAAGGCATGGCCGACTATGTGGTCGGCCGCGTGCGTGCGTTCGTCGACCGCCTCGGGTTCGCGCTCGCTGGTGCCCGCGTGCTGTGCCTCGGTGCCGCGTTCAAGCCGGGAGTCGCCGACATCCGCAACTCGCGAGCGATCCGCGTGATGGAGCTGCTCGTGCAAGCCGGCGCGCACGTCGAGTTCGCCGATCCCCGAGTGGACGAGCTCGACATCGGCGGCGCGCGCCGCAAGTCGGTCGCGATCGGTGCCGCGATGGCAGACGGCTTCGACGTCGTCGTGGTGCTCGTCGCGCACCCCGAGCTCCGTGGGCTCGAGGCGCTCGCCGAGGCCGTGCCGGTCTTCGACGCGGTCGGGCTGCTCGAAGCGCGCGGTCACCCCTCGTACGAGCGCCTGTGAAGGCGACGGCGACCCGGCTGTGGGGCTGGGCAGTCGAGCACCCGATCGTGTTCGTGTTCGTGGTCGCGCTG
>DATKAS010000227.1:0-5423 GCA_035497855.1 Acidimicrobiales bacterium | reverse complement strand
TCGTCGGGCACGTCGAGGACGGTGGGCCAGGCGCGCACGCTCGCCACGCTGCGGGCGGTGGGATGCACCGGGTACACGGGGCCCGTGAACCCGTGCGCGATCAGGTTGCGCAAGGTCTCGTGGCCGACGGTGCCACGCCGCGCTCCCGCACCGATGACGGCGATCGTGCGCGGCGCGAGCAGCCGGGCAACCGAGCGAGCTTCGGCGACGTGCTCGCGCTCGTGCATCGCCTCGAGCGCAGCGTCGGTCTCGAGGATGCCCATCTCGACCTCGACGACGCCGTCTGCGAACTGGCTCTTCGCCGCGAACCCCGCGCGCTTGAACACCGACAGCATCTTGCGGTTCTCGGGCAGCACCTCAGCGGTGAAGCGGGTGATGCCGTGGGTCCGAGCGATGACGGCGAGATGCTCGAGGAGCACGGTCGCGACACCACGACCCTGATGCTCGTCGTCGACCGTGAACGCGACTTCGGCTTCGCTCCGTGCCGGCCAGCGGTCGTAGCTCGCGATGCCGATGAGGTCGTCGCCGAGCAGCGCGACGAGCGCCATGCGGTCGTCGTAATCGACCGTCGTGAATCGAGTGACGTCGTCTCGACTCAAGCGCGGGCGAGGGCTGAAGAAGCGGTAGTAGACGCTCTGGTGCGAGAGCCGTCCGTGGAAGGCGACGAGCCGCTCGGCGTCAGTCGGGCGCACCGGGCGCACGTGGACAGTGCCGCCATCGGTGAGGACGACGTCGGCCTCCCATTCCGCCGGGTAGTCGCCTGTGCTCACGGACCGAGCGTACCGACGAGCGCGCTCGGCCGAGTTCAGTCAGATGTCACGAGCTCTGCGGTTCTGAACCGGCGGCGGGCACGCCTCGACGCCGGGCGTCAGTCGAGGTCGACCACCACGCTGCGCACGGCCTTGTCGTGCCAGGCCTGGCGCCTCGGGTCCCACAACGGAGACAGGTAGTCGAGCAGCAACGGGAGCACGCACGCGAGCGTGAACAGGATGATCAGGGCCTGACGCCCGAAGCCCCGCCCGATGCCGATCGGGCCGCCGGTGTCGATGTCACGCACCTGGATCCGGAGCGCCATCTTTCCCACGGTCTGGCCCTTGGTCCCACCGTTGAGCACCGCGTAGTACACGAGGCCGAGCACGAGCGGCAGCCACAAGCCGACTCCACCGCCCCTGACCTCGATCCGGTCTTCACCATTGACCGTGCGAGTCTCGAAGCCACCGCCGAACATCCTCGTCAGGATCGTGCCCGCGACCCCGAGGAGGAGCGCGTCGATGATCAATGCGACGGCGCGCTTCCACCATTGCGATGCCGTGCGACCGAACGCGGTGACGGGACCCGCCGGGCGATACGCGCCGGCGACTCCATAGCCCGGCGGTGGCGCCGCATAGCCGGGAGGCGGGATGCCGTAGCCGGGGGGTGGTGCGGCATATCCCGGCGGCGGAGGCGGCGGCGGAGGCGGCGGAGGCGGTGGTGCTCCGGCGGGGCCGTACCCGCCCGTCGCGGTGCGCTGCAGCCCGAGCTGTGCCTCGAACGCACCGAGTGTCGACCACTGCGAGCTGCCCGCGGGCATGAGCTGCGACGCGGCGGTGAGCCTGCCGACCGAGGCGAGCACTCTGATCGCTTCGTCGTCGACCGGGCCTCGTGTCTGGCCCGACTCGATGTAGTACCACTCGGCCACGAGGCCCTCCCCACTGCTCTCAGCGCACCGTACCGGAACCCTCGCGCCGTCGAAGGACATCGGTGAACGCGGTGTTCCACGTCTTGACGTGGGGCCACAGCTCACTCGCGGCCGACGTGGCCTCCTCCTCCGTCAACCCGTCGCGCTGCATCAGCCAGGCGCGGAGCACGAGCCCTGTGCGCGATTCACCGGCGAAGCAGTGCACGATCACCGGCTCGCCCGCGTCGATGCACGCGGCGACCGTCGTCAGCACCTCGTCGAGCACGGAGTCGAGGGCGATGTTCTCCGTCGGGTCCTCCGAGTCGACGAGGTAGAAGTGCCGCCAGTGCGGTTGCTGATGATCGACGGCGACCTTCGACAGGGAGAGCACGTGCGCGCCGGGCACGACCTCGTGCGAGCGTTCGGCTCCGCGCAGGTCGGCGACCCACAGCCCCCTCGGGTCGACGAGATGCGGTCCACGGGCGGGCCACGTCGGGTCCTCGACGGAGTCGTCGGGATCGAGGCGAGCCAGCTCGACGGCAAGCGTGCGGAGGCCGACCAGCTCGTACGAGCGGGCGCCGTGCAGCGGCGTCGTCCAGCGCGCGGGGATGGCGCCAATGCCCCACACGGCGCCAGCGAGCGCGCCGGTCAGCACCGGGATCGTCGCATCGCCGCCGAGATCGATCGCGGTCACCAGCGCACCGGAGAACGACGCGGCGCCGCGCACGATGCCCGCCGCGATCCCGACAGCTCCGGAGAGCTCGACGTCCGAGATGCCGCGGCCCGACAGGGCCTCACGAAGGAGGACGAACACAGGATCCTCGTCGCCCACGTCCGCGATGGCCCCGGCGATCGCGCGGACGACCGGATCACCGGCGAAGGGGACAGGAGGCGCGCCGGTGCGCACGAGCGATTCGGCGACTTCCAACAAGGCCTCGGACGTGTCGGTCCACTCGCCTCCGCCGATCATCTCGCCTGCCCCCGTCAGCACGGCCCGGGGGAAGCGGTCGGAGTACGACCGAGGCGGGAGGCCGGCGAACGGCGCACCGAGCGCATCGCCGACGAGCGCGCCGATGAACGCTCCCATGACGCGCTGGCGCCGATGCGTGGGCGTCTCGGTGCTCATCGCTGTGCGCTGACGATCCAAGCCGCGCACCCGATGCGCACACCGTCGGGCCCGCTGTAGGGCTCCAACGCCGCTCGGATCGACGCAGCCGCGCGCCGGCGGGTGTCGTCGTCCGCCCCGGCGAGCACCGTGCGCACTGATCCGGAATCGGTGGCGAACTCCGCCGCGCCGTCGAGCGTCCGGACCCCTCCGACGAGGATGTCGAGCTCGACCGGATCGATCGTCACCGAATCGAATCCCGCGTCTCTGAGGATCCGCGCGGTGCGGTCACGATCCGCGAACGCGAACGGACCCGGCGCGTCCGGCGGCATCGGTGGCGGGGGCGGCACGTGCTCGAGCGCCGCCGCCAGCGGGATGCCCATCCAGGGGTTCCGGTCTCGATCCTGCCAGCAGACGAACGCGATGCGACCATCGGGTCGCAGCGCACTCGCGATGTTCGTGAACGCGGCGACGGGATCGTCGAAGAACATGACCCCGAAGCGCGAGAACGCGAGGTCATGATCGGAGGGCAACGCGGCGAGCTGCGCGTCCGCGCGAAGGAGGTCGACGTTCGTCAGCCCGAGCTCGTCGCAACGTTCTCGTGCCCGACCGAGCATCGGCTCGGAGATGTCGACGCCCAGCACGTGCCCAGCTGCCCCGACGAGTCGAGCGAGCTGGATGGTGGTCGCTCCACATCCGCATCCGACGTCGAGCGCCCCCTCGCCGTCGACTGGCGCCACCGCGGCGATCGCGAGATCACCGAGAGGCTCGAGCATGCGGTCGTGCTGCTCTTGGGTCGCGACCCATCCGGGTCCGGAGACGGCGTTCCAGTGATGCGCCTGCGCGGCGTTTGCCTCGGTCACTGCTGTGACCGTAGCGAGCGCGCCGCGTCAGCTCTCGCGCACCGTGCGGATCGCGAGCAATCCACCGAACGCCATGACACCCAAGCCCGCGATCACGTCGGCGGCCTGGAGGGCTCGGTGGCCGACGCGCCGGCGCAGGATCGCCATGCCGCTCGACAGGATCAGGAACCAGCCGAGGCTCCCCGTGCCGATGCCGAGGAGGAACGTCGATGTCGACCCCGGCGACCTCGTGAGGCTCGCGGCCGATGCGGCGGCGAACAGCGCGGCCCACGACGCGATCGTCGCGGGGTTCGACGCGGTCGCCGCGAGCGCGACCCGAAACGCACGACCGGGTGTCGCGACCTCATCGGTGGCCTCCCCGCCGTCGCGCACGCGGCGCGCGGAGAACAACGTGCGTGCGCCGAGCAGCACGAGCACGGTTGCGCCGACGAGACCGAGGATCACACGGAGGCCGGCGAACGTGAGCAAGCGTGCGGTTCCTGCGACACCGAGCGTCGCGTAGGTGACGTCGACGACGGCTGCGCCTGCGCCGATCGCGACACCGACGTGCCAGCCATGGCGCAGCACGCTCCTGGCGCACAGCAGCCAGATCGGACCGACCTGGGCGGCGACGAGGAAGCCTGCGCCGACACCAGCCAGCAACGCGCCCCACACCGTCGTCGAGCTCACGGCGAGAGTGTGATCGGCGCGACGACCTCAGCTCTCGCGATTTCGGAGGTCGCCGATGTTCAACGAGCCCGGTGCGCCCCCGCCACCCGCCGCGGCCTCGCGCTCGAGGATCGATCCCGAGGTGAACAGGTACGTGCGCAGATGCTGGTCGAGCATCGGATCCCGGCGACGGAGCCACTCGAGCACCATGGCCGCGTGCTCCTTCTCCTCGTCACGGTTGTGCACGAGGATGCCCGCGAGCTCAGTGTCCTCGGTCGCCTCCGCGCGCTGGCGGTACCAGTCGACGGCTTCGAGCTCCTCCATGAGCGACACGAGCGCTCGGTGCTCGTCGATCGCTTCGGTCGAGAGTCGGTCTTCGGGCTCGTGCAGCCCGGCGCTGGATGCGGCCATCGGCGTCCCTCCTCGGGTCGCTCGCAGCGTTCCCGCGATGACCACGTGTCAAACGACGACTCGGTCCAGTCGCCCGCGGGGAGGGGTGGGCCGTAAGGGACTTGAACCCCTGACCCCTTGCGCGTCATGCAAGTGCTCTGCCAACTGAGCTAACGGCCCCTGAGGGCTCTGAGCCTACACAACCTGGTCAGGGACTCCCCGAGACGACCTCTCATGATGTTTCATTGCTTTTCCATCCGATGCCTGCTTTGATGTCCGACTCGGCGGAACGGCGGATGTGGGGAGCGGAGCACGTGAGCGAGCGGGTGAGCGTGGAGGTCGGGCCGAGCGGCGGCCCGGTCGCAGTGAAACGAGCAGGCGACCAGGAAGGTCGCGCCCGGCTGCGGCGCGAAGCCGAGGTGCTGGCAGGCGTGCAGGGCGCGGGTGTCGTCGAGCTCGTCGCGCTCACAGACGACGACGGGGACACCTCGCTCATGACCGTGTGGCTCGGCGGGGGCACGTTCGCATCCGCGGCGCTCGCTCCGAAGAAGCTCGCGAGCGTCGGCGCTTCTCTGGCACGAACGGTTGCGGCGTTGCACGACAAGGGCGTCGCACACGGGCGGCTCACGCCCGATCACGTGCTGTTCGACGGTCTCGGCCGCGTCGTGCTCACGGGATTCGCGGAGGCCACACCCGACGATGGCGGTGGCGTCGCCGCCGACGACGTGCGCAGTCTCGGCGAGCTCATCACGAGCAAGCT
>DATKAS010000226.1:0-13331 GCA_035497855.1 Acidimicrobiales bacterium | reverse complement strand
TCGGCGGCGGCCCCGGCGGCTATGGAGCCGCGTTGTACGGCGCCAGCGCGGGCCTCACCGTGGAGATCATCGAGAAGGACAAGATCGGGGGCACCTGCCTGCACCGTGGCTGCGTCCCCGCGAAGGAGTTCCTGGAGACCGCGGCCACCTTCCGCCACGTCTCGAACGCGAAGGAGTTCGGTGTCGAGGCGGGTCAGCCGATCGTCGACTTCGCGGTGAGCCAGGCTCGCAAGGAGAAGGTCGTCGACTCGATCTACCGAGGGCTCACCGGTGTCATGAAGGGCCGCAAGATCGTGACCTTCAACGGCGTGGGCTCGCTCGGCGCGGGTCACCTGGTGACGGTGAAGGGCGACGACGGGGCGACGGTCGAGCTGCACGGCACCAACGTCGTGCTCGCGTCGGGCTCGGTGGCGCGGACGATCCCCGGCTTCGAAGTCGACGGCACCGTCGTGCTCACCAGCGACGAGGTGCTGATGCTCGACAAGCTCCCGAGCTCGGCCGTCGTCATCGGCGGCGGTGCGATCGGATGCGAGTTCGCGTCGATGATGTCCGACCTCGGTGTGCAGGTCACGATCCTCGAGGCGCTCCCCAAGATCCTCCCCGGCTGCGATGCCGACGTCGCAAGGGTGGTCGTCCGCTCGTTCGAGAAGCGCGGCATCCAGATCCGCACCGGTGTGCCGGTCACGGGTCATCAGCCGCAGCCCGACGGCGGCACGATCGTGAGGTTCGGCGAGGGCGAGGAGGTGCGTGTCGACCAGGTGATCGTGTCGGTGGGTCGCCGCCCCTATCCCGATCTGCTCGGGCTCGAGGGCACCGCCGTGCAGGTCGAGCGCGGGTTCGTGCAGGTCGACCTGTGGTGCCGCACGGCCGAACCGGGCGTGTACGCGCTCGGCGACCTCATCGCCACGCCGCAGCTCGCGCACGTCGGGTTCGCCGAGGGGATCATGGTCGTGAAGGACATCCTCGGGGAGAGCCCTGTGCCCGTCGACTACGGGAAGGTGCCGTGGGCGATCTACTGCTTCCCCGAGGTCGCGTTCGCCGGCTACTCGGAGGAGGATGCGAAGGAGGCGGGCTACGACGTCGTGACGTCGAAGCACTTCTTCAAGGCCAACAGCCGCGCGCAGATCATCGGTGAGACCGAGGGCATCGTGAAGATCATCGCCGAGAGGCGGCCCGACGGCACCGCAGGCACGGTGCTCGGCGTGCACATGGTCGGCCCGTGGGTCACCGAGCAGCTCGGCGCCGGCTACCTCGCCGTCAACTGGGAGGCGACGGTCGAGGAGGTCGCGCAGTTCATCCAGCCGCACCCCTCGCTGTCCGAGCTGTTCGGCGAGAGCGTGCTCGCGATGACCGGAAGGAGCTTGCACGGCTGATGGCCGACGTCACCATGCCCCAGCTCGGTGAGACCGTCACCGAGGGCACGATCACGAAGTGGTTCAAGAAGGTCGGCGATCCGGTCGCCGTGGACGAGCCGCTCTTCGAGGTCTCGACAGACAAGGTCGACACCGAGGTGCCGTCACCGACGGCGGGCTTCCTCGCCGAGATCAAGGTCAACGAAGGCGACACGGTCGACGTCGGGGCGCTCATCGCGGTGATCTCCGAGGAGGCTGGCGCCGCGCCCGCACCACCCGCGGCCGCCCCGGCGCCGGAGCCGGTTCCCGCGCCGGCACCCGACCCGGTTGTTGCTCCGGTTGTTGCTCCGGCGCCTGTCGCCGCGGCCGAGCCGATCCCGGCTGCCGCAGCCACGCCCGCTCCGGCTGCCGCCCCCGTCGCGGCTGCCGCGGCGCCGTCCGGCCCGAACGGCAAGCTCCTCTCGCCTGTGGTGCGTCGTCTCGTCGCCGAGCACGGCCTCGATCCGTCGTCGATCACCGGTACAGGCGCCGGCGGACGCATCACCCG
Organism: Acidimicrobiales bacterium; assembly: GCA_035497855.1. GTDB lineage: Bacteria > Actinomycetota > Acidimicrobiia > Acidimicrobiales > DATKAS01 > DATKAS01. Next base: position 11,432 of record DATKAS010000226.1, on the reverse strand, counting down.
CGAGGATGTGCTCGACCACATCGACAAGGTGGGTGGAGCACCGCCAGCTCCGCCTGCCGCGGTTCCCGCCGCGCCTGCTGCTGCGCCCGTGGCGCCGGCAGCTCCGGCCCCCGTCGCTGCAGCACCCGCACCTGCCGCTGCGCCGCCGGCCGTCGCCGTGCAAGCGGGTCAGCGCGACGAGGTCGTCACGCTGCCGAAGATCCGCAAGCTCACGGGCGACCACATGGTCATGTCGCTCGCGACCTCACCGCACTCGTTCAGCGTGGTCGAGGTCGACTACGAGAACGTCGACCGCGTGCGACGGGTGCACATGGATGCGTGGCGCGGGCAAGAGGGCTTCATGCTCACGTACCTCCCGTTCATCTCGCGGGCGGTCATCGACGCGATCGCCGAGTTCCCGCGGATGAACGCAGCGGTGGGCGACGGCGAGCTGACCGTGCACCACTTCGTCGATCTCGGCATCGCGGTCGACCTGAACTACGAGGGATTGCTCGTCCCCGTCATCAGAGACGCCGACACGAAGCGGTTGCGGGCCATCGCCCGCGAGATCTACGACCTCGCCACTCGCGCACGTTCTCGCAAGCTGTCGCCCGACGAGATCCGCGGCGGCACGTTCACCATCTCGAACAACGGCTCGGCGGGAAGCGTGCTCACCGCGGCAATCATCAACCAGCCGCAGGTCGCGATCATCTCGACCGACGCGATCAAACGTCGGCCCGTCGTCGTCGAGGCCACCGGTGGGGGAGAAGCCATCGTCATCCACTCGGTCGGCAACCTCGCGATGAGCTGGGATCACCGGGCGTTCGGCGGCGTCTACGCGGCGCACTTCCTCGTGAAGATCAAGGAGATCCTCGAGACGCGGGACTGGGAAGCCGAGCTGTGACGCTCCGGGTGCGCTGGCTGGGCCGCGTGCCCTACCGCGAGGCACTCGATCTGCAGCACGCGCTGTTCGCATCAGCTGCCAGCGACCACGTGCTCCTCCTCGAGCATCCTCCCGTCTACACACTCGGCGTGCGAGCCGCGCTCGAGCACGTGCTCACCCCACCAGATCGCGTCGGCGCCGATCTCGTACGGGTCGATCGAGGTGGGGACGTCACCTACCACGGTCCCGGGCAGCTCGTCGGCTATCCGATCCTGACGTTGCCCGGGAAGCGAGGGATGGCGACGGGCATGGCCGACACCGTCGCGTATGTGAACGGCGTGGAGCAGCTCCTCATCGATGCACTGCGCGAGCTCGGAGTCACGGCGGGGAGGCTGCGGCGATACCCGGGCGTGTGGGTCGACGTCGGAAGCGACAGCCCGCGCAAGATCGCCGCGATCGGCGTGCGCCTGTCGCGGGGGCGCACGATGCACGGCTTCGCGTTGAACGTGAGCACCGACCTGTCGATGTTCGAGCACATCGTGCCGTGCGGCATCGCGGAGCTCGGCGTGACCTCGCTGCTGGCAGAGGGCGTCGACGTCGAGATGAGCGCCGTCGTCGACGTCGTCGCGCGGCTCGCAGTCGAGCGATGGGGAGCGAACGGCTCGGAGCGTCAAGACGTCGCGTGGCGTGAACGACCCGAGGATCTCTCTCCGTTCAGCCGCGGTCACGGAGCCGGCGAGCCCGTGCGCCTCACGGGGCGGCTCGCGCAGGCCGGCGTGACCGAGGGCCTCCAGATCTCGGCGCGCAAACCCGAATGGCTGCGAGCACGGGTGCGGCACGATCGCAGCGTGCTCGCGTTGCGGCACACGATGCGCGACCTCGGGCTCACGACGGTGTGCGAGGAGGCGGGCTGCCCGAACCTGTCCGAGTGCTGGGCTGACGGCACGGCGACGTTCATGATCAACGGCGCGTCGTGCACGCGGGCTTGCGGCTTCTGCCTCGTCGACACGAGCCGTCCGGAGCCGCTCGACGTCGACGAGCCGGCTCGTGTCGCGGAGGCGGTGCGTCGGATGGGGGTCGCGCACGCGGTCGTCACCGCGGTTGCGCGCGACGATCTCGCCGATGGCGGCGCGCAGGGGTTCGTCGCAACGATCGGCGCGATCCGTCGAGGTCGTCCGGGCGTCGCTGTCGAGGTGCTGATCCCGGATTGCAAGGGGGAGCACGATGCGCTCGACGCGATCTTCGCCGCGCGGCCCGACGTGCTGAACCACAACATCGAGACGGTGCCCCGGCTGCAGCGTGCCGTGCGGCCGTCCGCGGGGTACGCGCGCAGCCTCGGAGTGCTCGCACGTGCGAAGCAGGCCGGTCTCGTCACGAAGTCGGGTCTCATCGTCGGCATGGGCGAGACGGACACCGAAGTCGCGGGCACACTCGCCGACCTCCGGGGAGTCGGCGTCGACATCGTGACGATCGGCCAGTACCTGCGGCCCACGAGCCATCACCTGCCCGTCGCCCGTTGGGTGCCCCCCGAGTCATTCGACGAGTACCGACGAGTCGGTGAGGCGCTCGGCATCGCGCACGTCGAGGCTTCGCCACTCACCCGCTCGAGCTACCACGCTCGCAGTGCCGCCGCCGCTGCGCACCCGGTCGCACCCGAGCGCCGTACGGTGTCGGCATGACCGCGCCGACCGCCGCGTACGCCGATCGTCTCGATCGGGTGCGCGGCGTGATGGCCGAACGAGACGTCGATGTCCTCCTGCTGTCCGTGGGCGCGGACCTCCCGTGGCTCACGGGCTACGAGGCGATGCCGCTCGAGCGGCTCACCATGTTGGTGGCGCATCGCGACGGCGAAGCCACGCTGGTCGTGCCGCGGCTCGAAGCGCCACGTGTCGTCGAGCAACCCGGCGTGTTCACGATCCGCCGCTGGGACGAGACGAGTGACCCGATCGCGATCGTCGCCGAGCTCGCCGGAGGCGTGCGCACCGCGGCGATCGGCGACACGACGTGGGCGCGGTTCCTCTTGGCGCTCCAGCAGGCGATGCCGTTGACCTCGTTCGTGCGTGCGGTCGAAGTCACGGGAGCGCTGCGCGCGCAGAAGGACGCGACCGAGATCGAAGCCCTTCGTCGGGCAGGCGCCGCCGCCGATCGCGTCGCGACAGCGCTTCAGGCGGGCGACATCGCGCTCGTCGGCCGTACCGAGGCTGCCGTGTCGGCCGAGATCTCGGCCCGTCTCTTGGCCGAGGGGCACCATCAGGTCAACTTCGCGATCGTCGCCGCGGGGGAGAACGCAGCCAGCCCGCATCACGATGCGAGCGACCGTGTCATCCGCTCGGGCGAGGTCGTGTTGTGCGACTTCGGTGGCTCGCTCGACGGCTACTGCAGTGACATCACGCGGTGCGTGTCGCTCGGCGAGCCCTCCGCGCAGGTGCGCGACGCATACGACGTGCTGTACTCGGCGCAAGCGGCTGCGGTGAAGGCTGCGACGATCGGAACGCCGTGCGAGGAAGTCGACGCGGCGGCTCGCTCGATCATCGCTGGCGCCGGCTACGGCGACCAGTTCATCCACCGCACGGGCCACGGCATCGGCGTCGAGGCGCATGAGGATCCCTACATCGTCGAGGGCAACGAGCTACCGCTCGCCGCCGGGCATGCGTTCTCGATCGAGCCCGGCATCTACGTGTCAGGTGCGTTCGGGCTGCGTCTCGAGGACATCGTGGTCGCCACCGTCGACGGCCCCGAACCGATGAACCGGGTCGCTCACGAGCTCGCGGTGCTCGACGCCTGACCGGGACGCGCGAACTCGTCGGCGGACGCGGCGGGGGAATACGACGTCAGCTCGATGTGCATCGCCGCGGTGTCGAGCAGTGCAACGAGTCCGGCGCCGGTGACGCAGTACGTCTCCTCACCGCCGCCGACGGGCACGTGCAGGCACTGTGCGACCGTTCCGCCGATCTGCTTGGTGTCGACCGATGGCGCTTCGTCCTCGCGTGAGACAGCGACCCGTAGCTGCTGCGCGGCGGCGGGCCCGTAGAAGCGGGAGCTGATCCCCATGTCGGAGATCCGTTGCTCGAGCAGGCCGTCCTCGCACGTGTTCTTCGCCGTGTCGCACGTCTGCTCGGGGGGATCGCTGAAGAGCGCGACATCTCCGACCTTCACGACTGTCTGCGGTGGGGCTTGCGCGACATGGGCGATGCGCTGGAGGTCGCCGAGCTTTCGTTCGATCGAGTAGTCGGCGGTGAACGTCTGTGCCCCGACGGCGTCGAGGCGGGCGAGCACCTCGTCGACGGTCGGGTTGCCTGTGGGCTCACGCGACACGGTGTCGACGGGCGCGGTGCCGAGACTCGGCCGGCTGTCCGCCGGCACGCACGACGCGCTCCCGAGTGCGACCACGATCGCCACGACGGCGAGCGAGGTCACACGGGTCGCGCTCGGCATGGGGTCGAAGGGTAGGGCAGTAGCCTGCCCCTGGTGGTAGGCAGGCACCGGTGATCAGCCTCGACGCGGCCACCGTCCTGCTCCAATGGGCGGTCGGCGGGCTGTTCTGGTTGTGGGTCACGACCCGGCGGCGCGAGGTCGGCCTCGGCTACGGCTGGTTGCTTCGCGGTGTGTTCATCGGTCTGGCGCTCGGGTCGCTCGCCGTCGGCTTGGCGTTCGACACCGTGGCCGTGCGAGAGCTGTCGACCGTCGGGGTGATCGTCGCGGCATCGGTGGCGCTCGCCGTGTCGATCGCGAGGAAGTCGGCCGGTGTGTCCGGCCACCGTGCTGAGCACGATCGGCGGTCGGCGCGCGTCGCCGCGATGACGGGCATCGATCGCGCGACTGCGGAGGCGGATGTGCCGCGCCCGGGCCCGGAGTTCCCTCCCGCGCTCGATCTCGTCGCGCCGATCGTCGGACTCGTCGGACTCGTCGCTGCAGGTGTCGCTGCGGGCGGTCCGACCCCGCTCGCGATCGCGCGGACGGTCGTGGGCGCCGCGTTCCTCGGAGTGGTGACCGACGCGATGCTCCTCGGTCACTGGTACCTCGTGCAGCCGGGGCTCTCACGCGCACCGCTGAACGAGCTCGTCCGCTGGCTGCAGTGGACGTGGCCGGCTGAGCTGATCGTGATGCTCTGGCCGGTCGGCATGGTGTCGGTGCTCGTGGGCACCGTCGACGACGGGTGGAACGGCACGCTCGGATGGATGTGGGTCGCGTGCGCGGGCACCACGCTCGGCCTCGCGATCGCCACGAGGGCCGCGCTTCGTGAGCGTCAGTACTCGGCGGTCATGGCCGCGACGGGTTTGCTCTACCTGGCGATCCTCACCGCGTTCGGGATGGATCTCGTCGCGCGTGCCGTCCTCGCGGGCTGAAACGCCATGGAAGTGCACGACCATGTGACACGTGAGCCTGTTCAAGCAGCGCTCGTCGCGGGCAAACTGGTGACATGCCGCGCCCGCTCTGGAACGGGAGCATCAGCTTCGGCCTGGTGACCATCCCGGTGAAGCTCTACAACGCCGTCTCCCGCAAGTCAGTGTCGTTCAACCAGATCGACACCCGCAGCAACAGCCGGATCAAGCTGAAGAAGGTGTCAGCAAAGGACGGCACCGACGTGCCTGACGAGGCGATCGTCAAGGGATACGAGCTGACGTCCGGCAATTACGTGCTGCTCACGCAGGACGAGCTCGACGCGTTCGAGGCCCGCGCATCGAAGGCGATCGAGATCGACGAGTTCGTCGACCTGAACGAGATCGATCCGATCTTCTACGACAGCGCCTATTACCTCGCCCCCGACAAGGCGACGGTCAAGCCGTACGCCCTGCTGATGCGCGCGATGGAGCAGTCGAACAAGGTCGGCATCGCCCGGTTCGTGATGCGATCGAAGCAGTACGTCGCCGCGATCAGGCCGCGTGACGGCTACCTCGTGCTGTCGACGATGGTCTACGCGGACGAGGTCGTCGATCCCGCGTCGATTTCCGAGATCGAGGAGGCCGGCGAGGTCGAGGTGTCCGAGCGCGAGCTCAACATGGCCCAGCAGCTCATCGAGTCGCTCGCCGCCGCGTTCGATCCCGAGCAGTTCAAGGACGAGTACCGCGAGCAGGTCCTCGGTCTGATCGAGCGCAAGGCGGCCGGCGAAGAAGCCATCGAGACCCCCGCGCCTGCCGCGTCGACGCCGAAGGTCGTCGATCTGCTCGCCGCGCTCGAGGCGAGCGTCCGCGAAGCGAAGGCAGCTCGCGCTCGGCATCCAACCGGGTCGGGCGACGCCGTCGAGGAAGCCGCGCCGGTCAAGGCGGTCAAGCCCGCGAAGAAGGCGGCGAAGACCGCCAAGGCCACAGAGAAGGTGGCCGAGAAGCCGGCCGCGGCTCGCAAGCGCAAGTCCGCCTGACGCTCGCCGCATGGCTGCGCCGGGTGTCGAGGTCGACGTCGATGGGCGTCGGCTGAGCTTGAGCAACCTCGACAAGGTCCTCTATCCCGAGACGGGCTTCACCAAGGGCGAAGTCATCGACTACTACGCGCGCATCGCTCCGGTGATGCTGCCGCACATCGAGCATCGCGCGCTGACGTTCAAGCGCTTTCCCAACGGCGTCGACGCCGGTTCGTTCTTCGAGAAGCGTTGCCCGAAGCATCGACCACCTTGGATGCCGACCGCGGGTGGACCGGGTGACGGCAGGGGCACGATCCAGTACTGCGAGGTCGACGAGCGTGCCGCGCTCGTGTGGGCAGCGAACATGGCCGCGCTCGAGCTCCACGCCCCGATGGCGCGCGCCGAGGACATCGAGACGCCGTGCGCGATCGTCTTCGACCTCGATCCAGGCGCTCCCGCGACCATCATCGAATGCGCTCGCGTCGCGCTGCTCATCCGGGATGTGCTCGAGCGGCTGTCGCTCGACGTCTGCGCGAAGACGTCGGGCAGCAAGGGCATGCAGCTGTACGTGCCCTTGAACACGCCGGCCACCCACGAGGGGGCGGGCGACTTCGCGTTGGCTGTGGGGCAGCTGATCGAGCGTGCGCATCCGAACGACGTCACGACCGTGATGCGCAAGGACCAGCGCGGCGGGAAGGTCTTCATCGACTGGAGCCAGAACACGCGGCACAAGACCACGATCGCTCCCTACAGCCTGCGCGCTCGCCCCCACCCGACGGTGTCGACGCCGGTCTCGTGGGACGAGGTCGAGTCCTGTGCGTCGGGCACACCACTGGTGTTCGAGGCGGCCGACGTGCTCGCTCGCGTCGACGAGGTCGGCGATCTCTTCGCTCCCGTCCTGGACCTCGAGCAGCTGCTCCCGACCCCGGCGTAGCGAGGCATGCAGGCACACGGTCGGCGGCGGTTCGAGCTGCGCGGCGTCGTGTCGAGCGTCGGGTTCGAGTCCGGAGACCGATTCGTGATCGGGCACTGGCTGTCGTCGCCGATCGGCGCGTTCACGGATCTCATGTGGGCGACGCCTGACGGTGCACGCCACTTGCGGGTGCCGTCAGCCCGAGCGCTTGCGTTCGTCTCGGGGATCTACGCGTTCGACGTCGCCGAGCTCGCGCCGGTCATCGCCACAGTCACGCCGGCATCGGTCGCAGTGGATGCCGGCGACATCGGAGTCGCACTGCGGTCGGGTGTCGCGCGGCCGATCCCATTCAGTCGCGTACCGGGCGTGACCCGCTTCGTCCAGGATCCGATCGCGCGCGTGACGATGGGCGTGCGCACATACGGCAAGAGCCCGCACGGCGTGCGTGAGTGGTATCGGGCGACGTCGTACCGCCGGGTGCGGTCGGCGCGAGCCCACATCGACGGTGTCGAGCTCGGCGAGCTCGCGTCGCGCATCGACCCACCGGTGCGGTTCGGGTTCAGCGAGCCGCCGCCGCGGCCCTCCATGGTGTGGCTGCGTCCGCTGCTCGAGTATCGGGGCGAACCGAACGCGTGGGGGTGAATCGGAAGAGCCGCAGGCTGTTCGTCACCACGAAGAGGCTCGACAGCGCCATGGCGCCGCCGGCGATCATCGGGTTCAGCAGCCCGGTTGCCGCCACCGGGATCGCGACGACGTTGTAGGCGAAGGCCCAGAAGAGGTTGCCCTTGATCGTGCCGAGCGTGCGGCGCGAGAGGCGGATCGCGTCGGTCACCGCGCCGACGTCGTTGCGCACGATCGTGATGTCGCTCGCCTCGATCGCGACGTCCGTGCCGGCGCCCATCGCGATGCCGAGGTCGGCCTGGGCGAGCGCGGCCGCGTCGTTCACACCGTCACCGACCATCGTCACCACATGGCCCTCGCCTTGAAGGTCGCGCACGACGTCGAGCTTGCGCTCGGGAAGCACCTCCGCGATCACCTGGGACTCGTCGAGGCCGAGCTGGCGGCCGACGGCGAGAGCGGTCGGGGTGTTGTCGCCCGTCAGCAGCAGCACCGACAAGCCGAGGTCGCGGAGCTCACGGATCGCGGCGGGGCTCGAGTCGCGGATCGCGTCGGCGACGACGAATGCGGCGCGCACGGCGTCGTCCCACGCGGCGACCACGATCGTCTGACCGTCGGTCTGGGCGTGCTCGACGGCGTCACGGAGCATCGGGGGGAGCGCGAGGCCCAGCTCGGACATGAGCGCGGGTCGACCAGCGATGACCGTGTGCCCTTCGACGACGCCCTCGACGCCGAGACCGACGCGGTTGTGGAAGTCGTCGACCGAGGGAGGCCTTGTCGCCTCGTCTGCCTCGGCAGCTCGAGCGATCGCCTTGGCGATCGGGTGCTCCGACGCACGCTCGATGGCACCGACGATGCGCAACGCCTCGTCGCGGGACACCCCATCGGTCACGAGGTCGACGAGCGTCATCGTTCCCGTGGTGACCGTGCCGGTCTTGTCCAGCACGACGGTGTCGACGGTGCGTGTCGCTTCGAGCACCTCGGGGCCCTTGATGAGGATGCCGAGCTGTGCGCCTCTGCCTGTGCCCGCCAGCAGCGCTGTCGGGGTGGCGAGGCCGAGCGCGCACGGGCACGCGACGATCAGCACGGCGACAGCAGCGGTGAGCGCGCGGTCGAGGTCCCCGGTGGCGACGATCCAGACGAGGAACGTCGTCGCCGCGATCGCGATGACGGTCGGCACGAAGACGGCCGAGATGCGATCGGCGAGACGTTGGGCCTTGGCCTTGCCCGACTGCGCCCGGCTGACGAGGCGGCCGATCTGGGCGAGCGCGGTGTCGGCGCCGACACGTGTCGCCTCGACGACGATGCGCCCGCCCTCGTTGATCGTCGCCCCGGTCACCGTCGATCCCGGTCCGACCTCGACGGGGAGGCTTTCGCCGGTGAGGATCGACGTGTCGACAGCGGACGAGCCCTCCACCACGATGCCGTCGGTCGCGATCTTCTCGCCTGGTCGCACCACGAACCGATCGCCGACGCGCACGTCCTCGATCGGGACGCTGCGTTCGGTGCCGTCGACGTCGACCACTGACGCGGTCTTCGCCCCCATGTCGAGGAGCGCACGGAGTGCGGAGCCGGCGCGATGCTTCGCCTTCGCCTCGGCAAGGCGTCCGGCGAGCACGAACACGACGACGACGGCGGCGACCTCGAAGTACACGTCGCTGTCGCGGTTGAAGGCGAGCACTGCCGTCGACCAGAGGTACGCCGCGGCGACACCGAGCGAGATCAGCGTGTCCATGCTCGTCGCGCGGTGCTTCAGGTTGCGCCAGGTCGCGCGGTGAATCGGCAAGGCACCCCAGGTCACGACCGGGGTCGTCAGCAGGAGTGCGACCCACTCCCACGAGCGGTCCATGAACCAGGGCACCATCGCGATCACCACGACGGGCACGGCGAGCACCGCCGACACGACGACGCGGGTGCGGAGCGAGCGGGCGCCGCGGTCGTCGAGGTCGGCGTGGTGATGCCCACCGTGATGCGCGCCTGGCTCGGGCGCGACCGATGCGCCGTAGCCGATGGACTCGACGGCGGCGACGAGGTCGGGGGCCGTCACCTCGTCCCCGTCGAAGTCGACCGATGCCTTCTCCGTGGCGAAGTTCACCGTTGCGCTGACGCCATTCAGCTCGTTGAGCCTCCTCTCGACTCGAGCGGCGCACGTCGCGCAGCTCATGCCAGTGAGGTCGAGATCGACGTGGTGCGTGGTGGGCCGCACGCTCACGAGCGAACCAAGCGCTCGATCGCCCGGCTCGCCTCGGTCACGAGCCGCTCGGCTTCGGCCGCGTCGTCAGAGCGCGTCGCGTCGGCGACGCAGTGGCGGAGATGCGCGTCGAGCAGCTCGACGGCCATGCTCTGGAGCGCCCGGGTCGTCGCAGACACCTGCGTCAGCACATCGATGCAGTAGACGTCCTCCTCGACCATGCGCTGCAGGCCTCGGACCTGGCCCTCGATGCGGCGGAGGCGCTTCTGTACGTCGTCCTTGGTGTCGCTGTAGCCCGGCATGCTTTATACCCTAGGGGGGTATGGGAAGAACGGCAACCGGAAGTCGACCCGTACGATGCGGACCTCGTGGATGCCCGCACGTTCCTCGGCTTGCAGCCCTCGCACAACCCGTATCGCTGGCATCTGCCGGTGACGCCCGGCATCTCGACGGGCTCGCAGTTCCTGTTCGGCGGCTCGGGGCTCGGCGCCGCGATCGAGGCGATGGAAGGGACGACCGGCCGGCCCGTCGTGTGGGCGACAGCCCAGTACCTCTCCTATGCCCGGCCCGGCACGGTCATGGACATCGACGTGACGGTCGCGGTCGAGGGCCACCAGATCACCCAAGCGAGAGCGGTCGGGCACGTCGGGAACGTCGAGATCCTGACCGTGAACGCCGCGCTCGGCGTGCGCCCGCTCGAAGCGGGCGGGCAGTGGGCCGAGATGCCGAAGGGGATGCCGGCGCCCGATGAGTGCCCGCCGCGGCCGCTGCGCATGGAGGTCGAGGAGTCGATCAACACGCGACTCGACCTGCGCGTCGCGAAGCTGCGTGACTTCAGCGAGCTCGACGGCACGGCCGGCGACGGCCGCACGGTGATGTGGGCGCGCATGCCCGAGGTGCTCGATATGTCGGGCGCGGCGCTCGCGATCCTCGGCGACTACGTGCCCATGGGCGTCGGGCAGGCACTCGGGTTGATGGCCGGGGGCAACAGCCTCGACAACACGCTTCGCGTCGCGCGGCTCGTGCCCACCGATTGGGTGATGCTCGACATCAGGGTGCACGCGGTCGACCACGGCTTCGGCCACGGACTGGTCCATCTCTGGGCGCAGGACGGCACGCTGCTCGCGACCGCGAGCCAGTCGTGCATCGTCCGGTTCTGGAAGCAGCCTCCCCACTGATCGCAGCCGTCGCCCGCCTCGTCTTCGGCACCGACGACCTCGTGCGCGTCTCTGACGCACTCTCCGAGTGGACGAGAGCGGAGCTCGGCGCGTCGATCGACGTCGTGGAGCAGTGGCACTGGTCCGTCGGCGCGGTCGCGCTCGTCCGACTCGACGACGGCCGGCCCGTGGCGCTGAAGGCGTTCCCTCCACGGTGGACGGAGCCGTTCCTCGGAGCGGTCGTGGCCGTCCAGCGGCACCTGGCAGATCGCGGGCTCCCGTGTCCGAGGCCGCTCGCCGGGCCCCTGCCGCTCCCGCTGTCGGGGGCCGAGGTGTGCGCCGAGGCGGACGAC
>DATKAS010000225.1:0-4814 GCA_035497855.1 Acidimicrobiales bacterium | reverse complement strand
TCGAATCGACGGGACCGATCACCACCGTCGGCTTGGTCGTCGTCGGAGACGTCGTCGTGCTCGAGGTCGTCGATGTCGAGGTGGAGGTCGTGCTGGTGGCGGCGATGGTCGTCGTCGGTGTGCTGACCGGCACGGTGGTCGACGGCGTCACCGGTTCGGCGAACGCAGGCACTCCGCTCGGCTGCACCGTGGACGACGCGGACGGCGCCGTGTTTGTCGTCGTCGCGTCGGCACGCGTCACCGCCGTCGCGCCGGGCGTCGACGCCGCGGGCGCGGCGCCCACGGTGACGGTCGTCTGCCGTGTCGGCGCGGCGGTCGTGCTCGGCGCTGGTGCGGCCGACGCGACCGCCAGCGGCTGCAACGTGACCACACCGGTGAGCGCGACCGAAGCGGCGCCCGCGAGGGCCGCGGTCTTCGCGGCCTCGCCGATCGCGGGCACGACGGCGGAGCCCTGGGCGAGCAATGCGATGAGCGGGATGTGCCCGAGGGCAGCGAGGGGACCGAGCGCACCCATCAACCGAGGCAGCGACACGCCGTACATCACCCGCACGACCGCCGGGTCGAAGTGGGTGCCCGCGCAGCGCTGCAGCTCGGCTCGTGCGTCGGCGAAGCTCATCGCTCGCTTGTAGGAACGAACGGCTGTCATCGTCTCGAACGAGTCGGTGACCGCGACGATCCTCCCCGCGAGCGGGATGTCCGAACCGGCGAGGCCGAGCGGGTACCCCGCACCGTCGTAGCGCTCGTGGTGTGAGTCGACGGCCGACGCCCACTCGCCGAGCCAGTCGGCGAGTGGTCCGATCAGCCGAGCACCCTCCTCCGGATGACGCTGCAAGACGGCCCACTCCCGGTCGTCTGGCGCGCCCGGCTTGTTCAGGATCGTCGTCGGGACCGCGAGCTTGCCGATGTCGTGGAGCAACGCGGCCCACCGCAGCCGGTTTGCGTCATGCTCGCTCAGGCCCATGTCGGCCGCGACGAGGTCGGTGAGCGCGCGGACGCGCTCGCTGTGACCGCGCGTGCGGCGGTCGTGCGCGTTGAGTGCTGAGGCCAACGTGAGCACGCGCTCGGCCGCGGACGCCGCGTCGATCCGGTCCCCGGAGCGCTCGAGCTCGTCTGTCCATCGGCGCAGCTGCTTGACCGTGCCGGTGCGCAGCGCGATGGAGAGCCGGGAGGGAGCGCGGTCGGGGAAGACCAACGTGAGTCGAAGGAGGCTCGCGAGCGGAAGGAGCCTGCGGCACACCCGCTCGGTCAGGAACACGACGACGAGCGCGACGATGCCCGGGAGCACCCAGCCGATCGTCCCGAGCCGCGCCGGGCCGATCGATCGGGACACGAGGCAGGCGGCCGCGATCGACAGGACGATCGGGATGAGCGCGGCCACGATCCGCACCGCGAGGGCAGCCCCGTGCCGCGCGTGCCAGTGGCCCGCCGCGTGCCGGTCAGAGGTGACCTGCTCCGCCACTCCCTCTCATGTCGACCACGGAGAGTGGTGACCGAGGGCGGCATCTCGAAATGGGCCGAACGGCCTACGCGGCGCCCACGTGCACAAGTGGAGGGCAGATCAGGCGGAGGTCGAGGCGCGCTCCTTGGCCTGATCCTCGGCGTGATAGCGAGCGAGGAGCTCGCGCTCTCCGTCGTGGTCGGGGAACATGAACCACACGAGGACGGCGCCGACCAGCACGGCGACGATGCCGGCGAGGTAGGCCCAGTCCTGCCCGTCGACGAAGGACTGCCGGGCCGCGGAAATGATCTGCGTCGAGTAATGCGGGTACCGCTCTGCGGTGGCCGCCGCGCTCGAGAACGACTTCTCGAGCTCCTGCTGCACGTTGTCGGTGAGCCGCGCCTGGTCGCCCGACCCCGCGATCAGCGTCGCGAACGCCGACGCGTACCCAGCCGTCAGCAGCGCACCCATGATCGACTGCATCATCGCTCCGCCGAGGTCGCGCTGCAGGTCGGCTGTGCCCGATGCCATGCCGGCCCGCGAGACCGGCACCGATCCGGTGAGGGAGTGCGACGCGGGTGTTCCCGCGAAGCCGACGCCGGCGCCGATGAACGCGTACCCGAGGCCGACTTGCCAATAGGGGCTGTGGTCGGTCCACAGCACGAGCATCGTGACGAACCCCAGCAAGCAGAACACGTAGCCGATCAGCAGCGTGACGCGCGCGCCTTGTGCCTCGACCAGCTTCGCCGAGCGCGGCGCGATCGCGACCATGAAGACCGCGGCGGGAAGGATCGCGAGCCCCGCTTCGAGGCTCGAGTACCCGAGAACGTTTTGCAGATACTGCTGGCCGACGAACATCGCGCCCATCAGCGAGCCGAACACGATGATGCCCGCGCACGCGGCGACCCAGAAGATGCGACGCGACGCGACGTCGAGGTCATACAGCGGCACTGCGACGCGGCGTTGCCTGATCACGAACGTGATTGCAGCAACGACCGCCACGGCGCCGAGCCCGAGCACGACCTTCGTCTCGTTCGGAACCGGCGCGAAGTTGATCGCCAGGATCAGCGCGCCGACCATCACTGCCGACAGCACACCGCCGAGGTTGTCGACTGGCTCCGTCGTCTCGTTCACGTGGCTGGGCACGAAGAGAGCGGCGAGCACGACAGCGACGACGGCAAGGGGGAGCGTGACCAGGAACACCGAGCCCCACCAGAAGTGCTGGAGCAGCGCCCCCGACACGAGCGGGCCGAGTGCCGCGATCGCACCGCCGAGCGCCGACCAGAGCGCGATCGACTTCGTGCGACCGGGGCCCGACCACAGCGCCGTGATCAACGCGAGTGTGGTCGGGTACGCCATGCCCGCCGCAACGCCGCCGACGATCCGTGCCGCGATGAGCACGCCGATGCTGCCCGCCCACGCCGCGACGAGGCAGCAGGGGACCGCGAGCAGCGTGCCGAGGATCAGCATCATCTTGCGGCCGTAGCGGTCACCGAGCGCGCCGAGCCACAGCACGGATCCCGCGAGGCCGAGGGAGTAGCCGACCGCGACGAGGTCGAGGGCGGTCTGTGACGAGTCGAACGCCTTGCCGATGTCGGGCAGCGCGACGTTCGCGACCGCGAGGTTCAGATTTGCGACCGCGGCGACGAGGATCAGCGCGATGAGCACCAGTGACGCCCGCTCGGGGGCGGTGGACTGCTCTTCCATGCTCACCCTGCGGACGCGGCGGCTGGCGCAGGCGGTGCGTCGCTCAGCGGCTCGTCGTCGCCTTCCTCGTCGCCCCAGTCGATCCGGGCCTTGTCGGGATCGTCGATGATCGAGCTCGCTCGACTCGTGCCGATGAAGTCGCTCGCCCACGCGATGAACGCGTCGACCCTCGTGCGCGATCCGCTCATGAGCCATGCGTGCACACCGAGCCACGCGGCGAATGCGACGTGCCCGTGCAGCTCGTGGTGGTGCTTGCCCATCTCGGCGACCGCGGCACCGTCGCCGATCATGGCCATGATGCCCTTGTCCTTGTAGTGGAACGGCTTGCGCGGCTTGCCGACCATGTCGGCGACGATGTTCTCGCCGACCCAGTGCCCGCTCTGCATCGCGACCGAACCGAGCTGGGGCAGCGTGGTTCCGTCCGGCGCCGGGATGCTCGCGATGTCCCCGATCACGAACACGTTCGGGTGGCCTTCCGCGGAGAGGTCGGGCTCGGCCCTGAGGCAGCCGCCTCGAGTGACTGGGAGGCCTGAGCTCGCGGCCACCGTCGACGCCGCGATGCCTCCGCCCCACACCACGCAGCGGGTGAGGATCTCGGAGCCGTCGGAGAGCACGACCTTGTTCCGAGCGACCTCCTTGACGCCGGTTCCCATCATCAGCTTGACGCCGTTGTGCTGCAGCTTGCTCGCCGCGTACTCGTGCGCTTGGTCCGAGAACGCGCGCAGCACGACCTGTCCGTGGTCGACCAGGTAGATGCGCGTGCGGTTCACCTCGAGCTGGTGGTGGCGCTTGGGCATCACCTCGTTCACGAGGTCGGCGAGAGCGCCCGCGGTCTCCACGCCGGTCGGTCCAGCGCCGACGATCACGAAGTTCAGCGCGCCTTGGTCGATGAGCTCAGGGTTGTTCGTGGCCTCCTCGAAGAGCTCGAACACCCGCTCCCGGAGCTTCTTCGCGTCGGGCACCGAGTACAGCGGGAACGAGTGCTCCTCGGCGCCCGGCGTGCCGAAGAAGTTCGGCTTCGCTCCGGCGGAGATGACCAAGTAGTCGCCGGTGAAGGTCTGGCCGTCGGATGCGGTGACCGTGCGTGTCTCGGGATCGATGCTCGTGATCTCGAGCTGGCGCATGGTCACGGTCGGGCTCTTCGCGAAGATCGCGCGGATCGGGCGCGCGACGTCGGTCGTCGCGAGCTCGGCAGTGGCGACCTGATAGAGCAGCGGCTGGAACTGCTGGTAGTTGTGACGATCGAGCAGCGTGACCGAGATCTCGTGCTTCGCGAGCTCCTTTGCGCACGCCACGCCGGCGAAGCCGGCGCCGACGATCACGACCGAAGGCTTGGGGGATTGGTCGGACATCAGGTCTCCTGTTGTGCAGGTTCGGGGGATGGTTCGCTGGCAACGCGCGGGCTCGCGATCCGGTGGCGGAACACGTGGAAGTTCCAGAGCTGGTAGGCGAGCACGACCGGGAAGAGCACGACGGCGACGATGGTCATGAGCTTCAGGGCGTAGTTGCCCGACGCAGCGTCCGCGACGGTGATGTTGTTCTTCGAGCTCGTGCTCGACACCATCACGTTGGGGTACAGGTCGACGAAGATCGACACGATCGTGAGGGCGATCGCGATGGCCGTGGCGCTGAATGCCCACCCGTCGTGATGATCGCGGACCGCCCACGC
>DATKAS010000224.1:0-6964 GCA_035497855.1 Acidimicrobiales bacterium | reverse complement strand
CTGGTCGACGAGCTGGCGAAGGGCAAGCCGATGGAGAAGGTGCTTCGCTCCTGAGCACGGCACCGACAGCCGTCATCTGAGCGCAGCTGCTTCTGTGGCGCGAACTGCGTCAGATGTGGCGCAGTTCGCGCGTCAGACGCGGGCTACCCCAACGGGGTGGCGCTAGCTCCCAACTGCGGGGAGCGTGACGACGAGCGTGTCGTTGTCCTGCCAGGTGGCGTGCACGGTTCCGGGCAACGTGTACTCGGTCGCACCAGTGGCGACGTCGATCACCGTGATCCTGCCGGGGATCTGGAACGGCCCTTCGCCGCCGACCGTGCCGCCGACCACGACGCTCTGCCTCTCGTAGAGGAGCTTGGTCCCGTCCGGGGAGGCAAGCAGCCCAGAGCTGGAGGTTGGGAACGCGTCGGCGAACACCCGTCGCGCCGAGCCCGCAACCCCGATGCTCGCGGTCCAGATGCCGCCCAGGGGACCAGTCCCGCTGCTCGAGACGTACGCGATCTTGCCGTCGGGAAGGGGCGCTGGGAACGCAGCGTGCTCCTTGACGAGTGTGGGGTCTCCTCCGCTCACCGGAACCGACCAGACATCGCTGTCGTCACTTCCAGTGTCGCGGGGAAGCATGAACAGCACGTCTTGGCCGTCGGCGGTGAACCTCGGCGACTGGAGCCACGTGTGGCCGCGCCAGTCCTGCCCCAGGTGGGTGAGCTGGACGCGGAAGTGGGTCTCCACGTCGACGATGAAGAGCTCTGTGGAGTCGAGCTCCGCTTGATAGACGATCTTGGTGCCGTCAGGCGACCAGCTGGCATCGGCGATGGTGGTGCCATCAGGTGCTAACAGCGTGTGAAGGTCACTCCCGTCGATGTTGCCGATGGACATCTCGTTGCCCTGTGCGCACGGGCATGGGCTCAGCGCGACGACGCGGGTGCCGTCTGGCGACGCCACGCCGCGTAGGAGCGCGGAAGGCAACGGCCTCCACTTCCCGCTCGGGATGTCGAGCAAGAAGGTCGACGCCGCGGCTGGGGGTTGCTGCGGCGGGATGGTGAATGTGGTCGGCGCCGACGTGGTCGTGGGCGGCGCGGGCGCCGACGTGGTGGTGGCCGCCTGGACCGCCGGCGCGGGATGGTGCGACGGCTGGGCGACAAGCGCCACGGCGACGACGGCCGCGGCGACCGCCACCGAACCGAGCAGCAGCGCTCCGCGACGCGGCACGCGCCTCGGCTCCTCCGGAAGCGGCCGCTCGCGCGATTCGGACGAGACGTACCCCAAGAGGACTTCGCCCGAATGCAGCTCCGGCATGTCCTCCGGCCTGATCTGTGTGGCGACGCGGTGAAGAGCGGTCCGGAGCCCGGGGCCGAAGTCGTGCTCGAGGAGATCGAGATCGTCGAAGTCGTTCACACCATCGACCCCCTCAACGTCGTCAACGCCCGCCGCAGATCGGAGCGCACAGTGCTTGCCGGCCGGCCGAGGATCGACCCGATGTCGGTCAGGCTCAGGTCCTCGTAGAAGCGGAGCACGACAACCGCGCGTTGGACGGGCGGCAGCGCCTGCACGAACGTCCAGGCGCCGTCGACCTCCGGCTCGCCGATGGCCGCAGCCGGGAGAACCGCCGCGGCACCGGACTTGAAAGACCGGCGGTGCGCGTCCTGGGCGCGGTTCACCACCGCCCTTCGCAGGTACGGGGCCGGGTCTTCGATCGACTCCCAACGCGACGTGGCCGTCACGAAGACCGTCTGGACGATGTCCTCGGCCTCGCTGCGGTCACCGACGAGCAGGTATGCGAGGCGCGTGAGCGCGAGCCAGGACGACTTGTACACGACCTCGATGGCCAGCTCGGGCCCCACACCCGTCACGTCTCTCCAGTCGTACAGCCGCCCGGAATCGTTGCACCTCGGGCGAAGGTTCTCGACGGTGCGGCAGGCTGGGGACCGTGACGAGCCTGAACGGCCGCGTGGCCGTGGTGATCGGCGGCACCGGCGTGCTCGGGCAGCGGATCGCGGCGGCGCTGGGTCGTGCCGGTGCCCGCGTCGTCGTGGTCGGGCGCGATGCGGAGCGCGGCGCCGACGCTGTCACGCAGCTGCGCACCGAGGGGCTCGACGTCACGTTCGAGCGCGCCGACGCGAGCGACCGCGCGGAGCTGCGCGAGCTCGTCCGCACGGTCCTCCGCACCCACAGCGAGATCGACGTGCTCGTCAACGGCGCCGGCGTCAACTCGGCGACCCCGTTCCTCGACGTCGATGACGACGAGCTCGAACGGATCGTCGCGGTCAACCAGCTCGCGGTCATGCGGGCCTGCCAAGAGTTCGGCCGCTACTTCGTTCAGCGAGCGACAGAGCGTGGTGTCGGCGCGTCGATCATCAACATCGGGAGCGTCTCGGGCGTCCAACCGCTGTCACGTGTCTTCACGTACTCGATGACGAAGGCGGCGGTGCACAACCTGACGAAGAACCTCGCCCGGGAGTGGGGGCCGCTCGGCATCCGCTGCAACGTGCTCGTGCCGGGGTTCTTCCCCGCAGAACAGAACCGCGCGGTGCTCACACCCGATCGTCGCGCCGCGATCCTCGAGCACACCCCGCTCGGACGGTTCGGCGATCCCGACGATCTCGCCGGCGCGGTCGTGCTGCTCGCGAGCGACGCGGGAAGCTTCATCACTGGTGCAGAGCTCGTCGTCGACGGTGGCTTCGGCGCGATGACGATCTGAGGCGCGATGAGCCAGCGGTTCCTCGACGACGACGTGCTGCTCACCACCCCGACGTCGCGCCAGCTCTACCACGACGTCGCCGCCGCGCTCCCGATCGTCGACGTCCACACCCACCTCAGCGCCGAGGACATCGAGTCGGATCGCGTCTGGACCACGATCGACGAGCTGTGGCTGTCGGCGGATCACTACAAGTGGCGGGCGATGCGCCTCGCCGGCGTGCCCGAGGAGCTCATCACCGGCGACGTCGACCCGTGGGATCGGTTCAGCGCGTGGGCGGCGACGATGCCGCGCCTCGTCCGCAACCCGCTGTACGTGTGGACGCACCTCGAGCTGCGCCGAGTGTTCGGCATCGACGCGGTGCTCGACGCGAGGAGCGCGAAGGAGATCTGGGACGAAGCGAACCGGCTGTTGCCGAGCCTCTCGGCGCAGCGATTGCTCGCGATGTTCCGGGTCGAGCTCGTCGCCACGACCGATGATCCAAGCGACGCACTCGATGCACACCGCCGTCTCGCGGGCGAGGCGACCGATGTGCGAATGGTGCCGACCTTCCGTCCCGACCAGGCGCACGCGCTCCTCGCCGACTCCACGGCATGGAACGCGTGGGTCGATCGGCTCGCCGACACCGAACACCGCGCCATCACCGATCTCGAGTCGCTGCTCACGTGCCTCATGACCGCGCACGCGCGGTTCGGCGCGCTCGGTTGTCGTGCGTCAGACCACGGCCTGGCCCGGCTCCCCGATCGACCTCGCGATCCCGCGCGCGCCGACAACGTCGTGCGCGGCGCGCGCGAAGGACGAGCCGCGACCGACGACGAGCGCGACTTGGTCATGCTCGAAGTCGTGTCGCTTGCCGCCCGGCTCGCGTTCGCGGACGACTCCGTGCTGCAGCTCCATCTCGGGCCGCTGCGCAACGTCTCCCCCCGGCTGATGGATCTCGTCGGGCGCGATGCCGGTGCCGATGTCATCGGCGACGAACGTCAGGCACCCGGCCTGGCGCGATTCCTCGGTGACCTCGAGCGCGCGGGCACCCTGCCACGGACCGCGCTGTACAACGTCAATCCAGCGGACAACGCGCTGTTCGCCGCGATGGCCGGTGCGTACGCGCGCTCGGGCGTGGCGGGGCTCGTGCAGTGGGGCCCGGCCTGGTGGTTCAACGACACCATCGACGGCATCCGCCGCCAGCTCGACGACCTCGGCCAGATCGGTCAGATCGGCGGGTTCATCGGCATGCTCACCGACTCGCGGTCGCTGCTGTCGATGACCCGCCACGAGCTGTTCCGCAGGATCTTCTGCGACTGGCTGGGGCGCGACGTCGAGGCTGGGTTGCTCCCCGCTGACACAGAGATGCTGGCGACGCTCGTGCGCGACGTGTCGGTCGCGAACGCCCGCGCGTTCTTCGGCTTCGGTACGACGTGAACGAGACCGAGTCGCATCTCGTCGACGCGTTCGCCGACGTGTCCGGGCAACGCGTCCTGCTCGTCCCGCCCGACCACACGCGCTTCCACTCCGGAGCAGGTCACATCACCGCCTTCCTCTACGAGCACCTCACCGGCAAGGAATGCGACGTCAGCGTCCTGCCTGCGCTCGGCACCCACGTCCCGATGACCGCGGCCGAGCTGACGTCGATGTTCGGCGATGGGGTGCCGGTCGACCGAGTGCTGGAGCACCGGTGGACCGACGGGATGGAGCGCCTCGGTGAGGTCGACGCCGCGGAGGTGTGCGCTCTGTCGGACGGTCGCGTCGACGTCCCAATCCCTGTCGAAGTCGATCCTGTGCTCGTGCAGCCGTGGGACCTCGTCGTGTCGATCGGCCAGGTGGTGCCGCACGAGGTGATCGGGATGGCGAACTTCACGAAGAACCTCGTCATCGGTCTGGGCGGACCGCCGACGATCAACCTCACGCACTTCCTCAGCGCGCAGTGCGGCATCGAGAACGTCATCGGCCGGATCGAGACTCCGGTGCGCACCGTTGTCGACGCGGCCTTCGATCGATTCGTCGCCGACCGAGCGAACGTGATGTGGATCCTGACCGTGATGGAGCCCACTGATGACGAGGTCGTGCAACGCGGGTTGTTCGTCGGACGCGGACGCTCGGACGAGTCGGGGGGCGCGGCGTTCCGGGCCGCCGCCGACCTCGCTTCCGCGTGCAACATCCACTTCGTCGACGAGCCCCTCACACGGGTCGTGTGCTGGCTCGACCCGAGCGAGTTCCACAGCACGTGGCTCGGCAACAAGGCCATCTATCGCACGCGGATGGCGCTGGCTGACGGCGCCGAGCTCGTGGTGCTCGCGCCCGGCGTGTCTCGCTTCGGTGAGGACCCGCTCGTCGACGCGCTCATCCGGCGTCATGGCTATCGCGGCACCGCCGCGACGACCGACGCGCTCGCCGCCGATCCCGAGCTCGCCGCGAGCCTCGGCGCTGCCGCACACCTCGTGCACGGCAGCAGCGAGGGCCGGTTCGACATCGTCTACTGCACCGACCCCGCGCAGGGCGGACTGACACGCGAGGAGATCGAGTCGGTCGGCTACAGGTGGCGGCCGCTCGCGCCTGAGCTCGCCCGCCTCGACCGCTCCGGTGATGCGTCCTACTTCATCGACAAGCCCGCGCTCGGCCTGTGGGCGAGCCGCGATCGGTTCATCGCGGACCGCCCGCCTCGCGCGCCGCTCAATCAGCAGCAGCACGCCACATGAGCGCGCTCATCACGACGATCCATACGCACCACAAGAGGAACGCGAGGGTCGCGCCGTTCGTGTAGACGCTCGCGTCGCTAACGACCCCGAGTGTCCCGAAGAGGAACACGACAGCCGCGACGTAGCCCAGATAGCTGGTCCACCGCGGTGCGCTGGCGGCGCGATCGGTGAGCGTGCACGCCGCGATGAGGAACACCGCGACGCCGAACCCTGCGGCCGCGATCGTGACGAGGGACAGGCTGTAGAGCAGGTGCGCGGTGGCGACGTCGATCGGACGGATCGCAGCGGTGGCGGTGAATGCGGTGGCGACCAACACGAGGGCACCCCCGCTGGCGAGTCCGATCGCTGCGGTGACCGGGAGGCCGGGCCTCTCGTCATCGGCGGTGCGCCACATGTGCCACAGGCCGCTGAACCACCACCACAACGCTGCGATCCCGAGGCCGCCGATCAGCAGCTGCGCGCGGAGCGCACCCGCGTGATCGTGGAAGTACGCAGCGACCTTCGCTGCGGACGCGTTGCTCGCGGGGGGCACACCCGTGATGAAGGTGGCGACCAGCTCGAGCACCACGAACGCGACTCCCGCGGTGGCAGCGGCTCGCAGTCCCTGCGTGGGAGTGCGAGTCGCACCCTGGCGTGCCTCGGTTCGAGCGGAGGATTGCGTCGAGATTGCTTCAGTCATCGTGACCTCGCTTCGTCGTGTCCGATCCCGAGTCGAACGTAAGACGCGCGGCGTCACATCTCATGGGGTGATCCCCTCATCTTTGCGATCGAACGAGCTAGACGCCGATGAGGTCGCCCGCGCCTGCGAAGAACGAGTCGCGGACCCCGGCATCCACGTGCGTGAGCTGACGTTCGCAGATAGCCACCGCGTCGGCCGTGCCCTCGACGTGCGGGTAGTCGCTGCAGAACGAGAGCAGCTCGGGCACCAGCTCGATGACTCCGGCGATCGGTTGCGATGCCGGGAGCGGTGAGACCCGCACCTGCCGTTGCAGGTACTCCGTCGGCGTGAGCGGGAGCCGGTAGCCGCCCCGCTCGAGGTTGCCGGGCCGGTACTCGCCGTCGAGGAGGATCTGCTGCGGCCGGCCCACCATCAGCTCCAGGGTGGTGACGAGGTGTGGCAGCCAGTCGATGCCGACCTCCTCCACCACGACCACGAGACCGGGGTGCCGCTCGAGCACGCCGTCCAAGACGAACGAGCCGAGCAACAGCTGCGGGGCGATCTGCGATCCGACCAGCATGTTCAGTGCGTTGAACGTGAGCAGGTCGTCGGCGCCGTTGTTCGCCCAGCCTGCGTTGATCCGTTCCCGGCCGAAGCCGACGTGGGCGAAGGCCGCCATGCCCAGATCCTCCGCGGCCGACCAGACTCGCTCGAAGTCGGGATGGCTGATCGAACGGCCGACCGCACTGCTGCCATCAGCGGCTCTCCCCCGGCCGCGCACGGGCGCCTCGGGGATCATGAACGCCCGGCTCCCGGCCTCCCGCATCCGCTCCATCTCGCCGAGCGACCAGTCGATGTCGTGGAGGTCGATCTGGGTGACGGGGATGAGCCGGTCGGTGCAGCCGTCGACGACGTCCG
>DATKAS010000223.1:0-2866 GCA_035497855.1 Acidimicrobiales bacterium | reverse complement strand
CTCGGCGCCCGAGCTGCCCTCGTTCGAGGTGGTCCACATGGAGACGCCGACGTTCGCGAACCCGCTCGGCGCCAAGGGCGTCGGCGAGTCGGGGACCATCGGAGCGATCCCCGCGGTGTACAACGCGGTGATCGACGCGCTCGGGCACCTCGGGGTCCGCCACCTGGAGACGCCGATCACGCCAGAGCGCGTGTGGGAGGCGGTGGGCCGAACTCGGTGACAACAGGCTGGGATACGCTCGGCCAGACCTATACGGGGGTGATCGACGTGTCGACTCAATCGTCCACCAAGCCGTCGAAGGGCGGCGCCATCAGCCATCTCGTGCTCAACGTGCGCGACATCGATGCGTCGCACCGCTTCTACACCGAGATGCTCGGGTTCGAGCAGTGCGCAGAGCTCACGCACACGATGACGATGCGCTTCTACCGCGGTGACGAGCACCACCACCACGACTTCGCACTCGTGCAGGTCAACGATCCCGATTCGGCCGCCGAGCCCGACCGCTGGTCGATGGAGCCGCAGCGCGTCGGAGTCAACCACATCGCGATCGGTTACCCCGACCGCGAGTCGTGGCTCAACCAGCTCGAGCACCTCAAGGCGAATGGTGTCGAGTTCATCGTGCGCGGCAACCACGGCATGACCCACTCGGCATACATCGCCGACCCCGACGGCTACGGCATCGAGGTGCTGTACGACCTGCCCGAGGAGGTGTGGGGCGGCGACGTCGACGCGGCGCTGAACTACTTCGAGTACCTGCCTCCCGAAGAGGAGCTCATCGACACGACCGACTACCAGCGGTTCGGGCCCGACGCGCCCGAGCCGGTCGGCGTCCCCGGCCGCATCGTCACGCGCGAATCGCACTGACGCCGCGATGGGCGCGCGCACGGGTGAGGAGTTCCTCAAAGGGCTGAAGGCGCGCAAGCGCGAGGTGTGGCTCGGAGACGAGCGGGTCGACGACGTGGTCGACCATCCTGCGTTCACCGGTGCCGCCCATCAGCTCGCCGCGGTGTTCGACCGGCAGCACGAGTACCCGGACGACTGTTTGATGCCCGACCCCGAGACGGGCGAGCCGATCAACGTCAGCCACATGATCCCGCGCTCGGTCGACGACCTGAAGCGGCGGCACAAGGGCCTCGTGCGCATCGCGGAGGCCTCGGTCGGGCTCATGGGCCGCACGCCGGACTACATGAACGTGACCTTCGCGGGCTTCGCAGGTGAACGCAGCGCATGGATCGGCGCGGACGGCGGCAACGAGGAAGGCCACGACAACCTCGTCCAGTTCCAGAAGCAGCTCGCCCGGGAAGACATCTCGCTCACGCACACCCTCGTGCACCCGACGGTGAACAAGGTCACCGACAACGTGTTCACCGGCAACCCGGTGCCGCTGCACAAGGTCGGCGACACCGAGCACGGCATCGTGGTGCGCGGCGCGCGCATCCTCGCGACCCTCGCGCCGTTCTCGGACGAGATCGCGGTGTACCCCGGCCACCCGCTCCCGCCCGACGCGCCGCCTGAGTACGCCCTCAGCTTCTCGATCGGCATGGAGACGCCGGGCCTGATCTTCCTCTGCCGCGACAGCGCGTCTCGGCCCGAGACGAACCTGTTCGATCACCCGCTGTCGATGCGCTTCGACGAGCAGGACGCGTTCGTCATCTTCGACGACGTCGAAGTGCCGCGCGACCGCGTCTTCATCGACGGGCGCCCCGACATCTACAGCTCGGTCATGCTGCCGACGGCGTGGTGGGCGAACATCATGCAACAGACGACCCTGCGCGCCCTCACCAAGCTCGAGTTCGCCTACGGCCTCGCGATGATGATGGCGGACGCGGTCAACGACGTCTCCCCACAGACGATCGAGATGCTCGGCGAGCTCAGCGGTTACGTCGAAGTCACCCGTAACGCCGTGCTGCTGGCCGAAGAGCACGCGTACGACCGTGGCGACGGCGTCGTCTTCCCGGACGGGCGCCCGCTCCACCCGATGCGGGCGATGCTCGCGACGTGGTTCCCGAGGGTGAACGACATCCTCATCACGATCGGGAGCCACAACCTGCTCGCGACACCGAGCCGGGCGATGCTGGCGGACGCCAACCTGCGACCGCTCATCGACGAGTTCCTCCACGGCTCGAACGACATCGACGCCGAGGAGCGTGCTGCGATCTACCGCCTTGCCTGGGACTTCGTCGGCTCGAACCTGGGCGCTCGCAACGACCTCTACGAACGCAACTACCTCGCGTCGGCGCGCACGAACCGCACGGGCGCGCACATGGTGTACGCCGACCACGAGCGCCCGAAGGCACTCGTCGCAGCGATGCTCGAAGCGGGTCGTCACTGACCTCATGACTGCGGGGGCAGCGCCTTCGGTCGACGCGCTGCTCGAGGTGGCGGTGGCAGCCGCGCGCGCGGGCGGTGCTGTGCTCATCGACGGCCTCGCCCGGCCGACCGAGGTCGTGCTGAAGAGCGAGCGCACCTCGATCGTCACGTGGGCGGATGTGACCGCGCAGGACAAGATCGTCGATGTCGTCACGAGCGCGTTCCCGGACCACCCGATCCTCGGCGAGGAGGGTGTCGCGGGCGGCGCCGACGGGCCGTGCACCTGGATCGTCGATCCCCTCGACGGCACCTCCAACTACGCGCACGGCATCCCGTTCGCGTGCACGTCGGTCGCGGTGAGGGACGCCGAGGGTGTCGCAGCAGGGGCGATCTTCGAGCCGTTTCGGGGCGAGCTGTTCACTGCATCGCGGGGCGGTGGTGCGTGGCTCGATGGACAACGCCTTTCGGTGTCCGACGTCGCGTCACTCGATCGGGCGATGGTGTGCACCGGCATCCAGGCCGACGACCGCGCCCAGATCGAGCAGTACGGGCGGCG
>DATKAS010000222.1:0-2936 GCA_035497855.1 Acidimicrobiales bacterium | reverse complement strand
CGTGGTGGAGAGCGAGCCGGCGATCAGCACGCTCGCGGCGAGCGTCAGCCGCTCGCGCAGGCCAGGTGCCGGCGCGCCGACATGCACCCAGGCTTGGATGGTGCCGAAGGTGCACGAGAGGAACAGCTCGGCGAGCTGCGTGGGCCCGACGTCCGCGCGGATCTCACCGGCGCGCTGGCCATCTTCGAAGAGGGTCGCCAGCATCCCGAGAGCACGATCGAAGCGTTCGGTGCGGGTGCCGAGGAAGAAGCGCGTGTTGCCCGCGAGAAGAGCGACGAAGGCGTGGTCTCCTTCGAACTGGTCGGCGAACGCGACGGCGACGTCGGTCAGCCGCGCTGACGCGGGACGGTCGCTTCGGCCGACCTCGGCATCGAGCACGCCGAGGGACCGTTCGACCATGTCGTCGGCGACGGCCTCGAGCACCGACTCCTTGGTCGGGAAGTAGTTGAAGAAGGTCGCCTCGCTGATGCGGAGCCGGTCGACGACGTCCTGGATGCGGGTGCGGTCGAACCCCTGGGTGCGGAACAGGTCGAGCGCGGTCGCGACGATCGCCGCCCTCGTGGCCTGCTTCTTCTCTTCCCGGAGCCCCATCCCGACCCCCTGGTCCCCTGTGACACCAATCATAGGGTGACTGAAATATTCGAGCGGCTCGGCGGCTTGAATTGGCTGCGACCCGATCGTCGGGTCAACCGGATGGGAGTGGAGAACATGAGCAACAGCGCAGAGCTCAGGGCCCGGACGTGGCTCGCCCAGCAGCTCGCGTGGGAGCAGCGGCTCGAGGAGCTTCGGGCAGCAGCCGGAGTGGAGGGCGCCGAGGCGCAGCCCGCACGCCGGGAACGCGACGCGG
The DNA here is from genome assembly GCA_035497855.1 of Acidimicrobiales bacterium. Lineage (GTDB taxonomy): Bacteria > Actinomycetota > Acidimicrobiia > Acidimicrobiales > DATKAS01 > DATKAS01. The sequence continues at coordinate 2,089 of DATKAS010000222.1, read as the reverse complement.
CCTGACCGCGACGGGGTCGCCCTGTCGACAGGCGACAATCGGAACATGTTCGAGACCAAGCCCGTGCCGGTTGAGCGTGACGTCGTCGCCCCGGACGGATCCGATGTCCGAGTCCTCCTCGGCGTCACTGGCGGCACGTTGGCCGAGTTCGAGCTCGCGCCTGGTGCCGTGTCGGTCGCAGTGCAGCACCGCAGCGTCGAGGAGATCTGGTTCGTCGTGTCGGGCTGGGGCGCGCTGTGGCGCCAGCTCGACGATCAAGACGAGGTGGTCGACCTCGACGCGGGCGTCAGCGTGACGATCCCGGTCGGCACCTCGTTCCAGTTCCGCTGCGACGGCGATGCGCCCCTGCGCATCGTCGCCGTCACGATGCCTCCGTGGCCTGGCGACGGGGAGGCCGTGCGCGTCCCCGGTCGCTGGGCTCCCACGGTGCAGCCGGGCCCGGGGCTCGGCTGACGCAAGCGCTCGCCTCGGCGTCGTCTTGGATGGCGCGGGTCGAGTTGCTTACGCGCACGAAGAATGTGCCGTTCGCTCGCATCCGCGACGAGTGTCGACGCAAGCCCGCTCGAAGGAGAGGCGATCGGTCTCACTCAGGTGCAGCCCGTCCTGGTCGCTGCGCTTGGAGATGATCTGCGAGAGAGGCTCTTGGTCGGATCGGTCTTGCGGCCGGACCCGTCGAAGGTCGCCCGCACCTCTTCCCCCCTTCGACTCCCCGACTGGGCTGCGGCCGTACTCCTTCTGCCGAGAAATTTCATCGGAAATGATCGAAATGATTTGAAACTCTCGAACACATGTTCTATACTGCGTGGGTGGCCGCCCTCCTCGACGCCGAGCACCTGGCTGAGCTGACCGACGAGGCGTTCGACGCGCAGGTCGAGGCAATGGCCCGGCACAAGCGTGAGTTCGAGCGCGCGTGGCTCGTGATGGTGCAGGCGATCGGGGTGCGAGGCGCCCACCGGCGCCATGGTCACCGCGACGTGCCGGCGTATGTGGCTGCACTCGCGGGTGAGCGTCGGGGGAACGCTGCGCGCGACGCCGTGCTCGCCGACAAGGTGGCCGAGAACCCGATCGTCGACAACGCGATGCGGTCGGGCAAGGTATCGAAAGACAGGGCCGCTGAGCTCGTGAAGGGTTCGAAGCTCCCCGCCGCGGTGCAGCAGAAGCTGGCCGAGAAGGCCGAGACGCTCTCACCCGAGAAGCTGGCCGACGAGGTGAAGAAGGCGAAGATCGAGAACGGCGACGACGATCCGCCCCGGCCGTCCGAGGCCACGATCACGCGCAACGGCGACGGCGGCAAGCTCGAGGCGCACCTCGACAACGAAGAGACCGAGATCGTCGACGTCGCGATCCACGCGGCGATCGAGCGGCTCGGCCTCTCGAAAGACATCCCCATCGCCGAGCGCCGCGCGATCGCGCTCGTGTCGATCATGCGGTACTTCCTCGAGCACGTCGACGATCCGTCGATGACTCGGGTCGGACGTCCGCATGTCCTCGCGGTGGTCGACGCGGATGTGCTCGCCGCCGTGTCCGGTGGCGCGGCTCGCCTGCAGTCGGGCGCGATCATCGACGGCGCCACGGCGCGGCGGCTGGCCTGCGATGCCGGCATCAGCCGGGTGATCATGCGGGGGAAGTCAGAGGTGCTCGATGTGGGGCGAGCGACGAGAGAACCAACGGTGGCGATGGCCAAAGCGGTCATCGCGAGAGATCAGCACTGCACCGAAGACGGATGCCACGCGCCGCCATGGGCGTGCGAGATCCACCATCACGATCACTGGGGCCGCGGCGGTCACACTGGGACCGGGAACCTTCGTCTCATCTGTTGGTACCACCACAAGCGCGAGCACGCCGCGACTGCGGAGCGTCGGCGGTGAGATCAGCCTTCGTCGGGTACGAGGTCGAGCAAGATCCAGTGCATGCCGTCGGCGAGCCCGGCGAGCTCGCGGCCGCAGTTGCGCCACATGCCCGGCCCAGACGTCACGTGCTGCGTGCCTGCGTGCACGTCCCGGACCATGCGCTCGATCGGTCCCGTGCGAAGCGCGGTCGTACCACCCGCGAGGTAGACGAAGTTCGCGACGTCGAGCAGGGTCTTGGT
>DATKAS010000221.1:0-17186 GCA_035497855.1 Acidimicrobiales bacterium | reverse complement strand
GTGTCGGAGGTTCGGGGGTTCGGCCGCCAGCGCGGGCACACCGAGGTGTACCGCGGTGCGGAGTACACGGTCGACTTCGTGCCGAAGGTCCGCATCGAGATCCTCGCGGAGGACGGTGACGCGAAGCGGATGGTCGACGCCATCGTCGAGGCCGCCAAGACCGGTCAGATCGGTGACGGCAAGGTCTGGGTCACCGACGTCGACGTGCTCGTCCGTGTCCGCACGGGCGAGATGGGAAGCGACGCACTCTGAGACGTTCGGCGAGCGGCGGTCCGCCCTGCTCGCCGACGACTCTCTCCAGGGAAGCGAGTTCGCTCGAGCGTTCGCCGCTCTCGTCGACGAGCATCTGACTGACCTCTTCGGCGATGCGTCTGACTGTGCGCTCGTGGCCGTCGGGGGCTACGGGCGTGGCGAGCTCGCACCGGGCAGCGACATCGACGTCATCCTCGTGCATCGAGGACGTCGCGACGTCGGCGAGATCGCGAACCGCATCTGGTACCCGATCTGGGACACGGGCATCTCGCTCGACCACAGCGTCAAGACGGTCACCGAGGCGTTGGGCGTCGCCGCACGCGACCTGAAGGCGGCGATGGGCCTGCTCAGCGCGAGGTGCGTCGCCGGGGACGACGAGCTCGCGAACGACCTCGTTCGCCGCGCCCTCGACCAGTGGGTCGCGGGTGGCAAGAAGCGGCTCAGGTCGCTCGGTGACGCGGTGCAGGAGCGCCACGCTCGGATGGGTGACGTCGCGTTCCTGCTCGAGCCCGACCTGAAGGAGGGTCGCGGCGGCCTTCGTGACGTGATCGTGCTACGCGCCGCGGCACTCGCAAGTCCGGTCGTCAGTGACGAGCACCTCGCGCGCCTCGATGCGGCCGAGACCCTCGTGCGAGCTCGCGTCGCGTTGCAGCGCACCGGCGGCCGCAGCGAGCAGCTCGTGCTGCAGTCACAAGACGGTGTCGCGCGTGCACTCGGTCTCGCCGACGCCGATGCGCTGATGCGCGGCGTGTCGTTCGCGGCACGCACGATCGCCTGGGTCAGCGACGAATCGTGGCGGCGGATCGACGTGTGGCTCGAGAAGCGCAGCAGTCGCAGCGTGATGCCGGATCGTGAGGAGAGCCCGGGCGTTGTCGTGCGCGAAGGGGAGACGGCGCTCGACGCCGGCGTCGACCTCGCGGACCCCTCACTCGTGCTGCGGGTCGGTGCGGCCGCGGCGTCCACCGAAACGCCGATCGCGACGGCGACGCTCGAGCGTCTGCGCGCTGAGGCTCCGGCTCCTGGTGCTCCGTGGACTCCCGACACCCGGACCGCCCTGTTCGACCTGCTCGCCGCAGGGCCGCCGTCCGTTGCAGCGTTCGAGGCGCTCGACCAGTACGACCTGCTCACGCGGGTGCTGCCGGAGTGGGAGGCGGTGCGGAGCAAGCCGCAGCACAACCCGTACCACCGGTACACCGTCGACCGGCATCTCATCGAGTGCGCCGTCGAGGCAGCAGCGCTGCGCCATCGCGTCACCCGTCCCGACCTGCTGCTGCTCGGGGCGTGGCTGCACGACCTCGGCAAGGGCTACCCCGGCGATCACTCGGTCGTCGGTGCCGAGCTGATGGAGACGATCTCGACGCGGATGGGCTTCCCGCCGCACGACCGCGAGGTGCTCGTGAAGCTCGCGCTCGATCACCTCCTGTTGTCCGACGCCGCGACCCGTCGTGACGTTCGGGATCCCGGCACCGTCACGCGGGTCGCGGAGGTGGTCGGTGATCTGCAGACGCTCGAGCTCATGCATGCGCTGTCCGAGGCCGATGGCAAGGCGACGGGGCCGAGCGCGTGGAGCCCGTGGAAGGCGGCGCTCGTCGATGAGCTCGTCGCCGCGGTTGCTGCACGGCTGGCGGGTCGGCCTGAGGAGCGGGCATTCGGGATCGACCCCGCGCTCGAGCATCTGGTCGCGGAAGCGGGCGGCGGCCTGCTCGTGCACGTCGAGGGCTCGACGCTCGTCGTGGTGAGCCCCGACCGGCCAGGTCTGTTCTGCGAGCTGACGGGGGTGCTGTGCCTGCACGGGCTCGAGGTCGTCGCTGCCGATCTCTGGTCCGCCCCCGGCGTGAACGAGGGGATGGCGGTCGACACGTTCGTCTTCCATCACGTGGGTGGCGGCGAGCCGGACTGGACGCGGTTCCGGGCCGACCTCGAGCGTGCGCTCGACGGCGCGCTCGCGCTCGAAGCCCGCATCGCCGATCGTGCTCGCGATTACCGGTCGCGGTTCAAGAGAGCCGGCCGGCCAGTCGCCGCGTCTGTCGTCGTCGACAACGACGCCTCGGCCGAAGCGTCGGTGGTCGAGGTGCGCGGTCCCGACGCGGTGGGAGCGCTGTATCGCATCGGCCGTGCGCTCAGCGACATGCGCGTCGACATCCGGCACGCGAAGGTGCTCACGCTCGGACACGAGATCGTCGACACCTTCTACGTCGTCGACATCCTCGGCAAGAAGCTCACGGACGTCGATCGCATCCGTGAGCTGGAGCGTGCGGTGCTGTTCGAGCTGTCTCGTCTCACGTGACGCTCGAGCGGGTTCATCGAACGTCTTCTGCGCCTGATGGGTACGTTGCGTTCATGACTGCCATCAGTGATCGTTATCGACGGCTCGCTGCCGGCGTCACCTCGACCGTCGAGCAGGTGCCTCCGGGCAAGTGGAGCGCGCAGAGCCCGTGCGAGGAGTGGACGGCGCTCGACGTCCTCCGTCATCTCACCCAGACCCCCGGCATCTTCTTCGGCATGGTCGGCGAGCCGGGGCCGGGGGTTCCGCCGGTCGAGGACGACCCCGTGGCTGCGTGGAAGGTCGCACGCGATGCGACGCAGGCTGCGCTCGACGACTCCTCGATCGCCACGAGGGAGTACGACGGCTTCGCCGGGAAGGCGACCTTCGAGAACGGCGTCGACCAATTCATCTGCACCGACCTCATCGTCCATCGGTGGGACATCGCGAAGGCGGCTGGGCTCGATGACCACATCGACGAGCAGGACATCGCAGATGTGCGGGAGAAGATGGCGCCGATGGCGCACCTGATGCGCAATCCTCGGGCGTTCGGCCCGGAGGTCGAGGTGCCGGCCGAGGCGGACGAGCAGACGAAGTTCCTCGCGTTCCTCGGCCGGCGGGCCTGAGTCAGGCTGCGATCTGCAGGCGGTTGCCGAGCGCCGTGAGCTCCGGCGGCGAGAGAACTGAGCCGGCGAGGCCCCACAGACCTTCGAACACCGCGGCCGGGGCGGATGCCCGGATGCCGCCGAGCAGCTCGGCACGATCGTCGATGTTCAACGCGGGGAACATCAGGGCCAGTGAGGTCGCCGTCTTCTCGGGCGGCATGCTCGAGACGATCGCGATGTGGATCCCGACGACCGCCTCGACACCGATCGCCCGCTCGAGCGCCGGCATCACGAGACGCTCCTCGAGGTCTTGGTGCGCCAGGTACTCACTCGCGAACGAGGCGAGCTCGAGGTACAGACGGTGCACCGAGAAGCGCTGAGCGCTCTGGACGGCGTTGATCGACTCGCACGCCATCTCCTGCAACTGGACCATCCGACCCTCGATGCGCTCGTGATCGCCTTCGATCTCCGCCGCGAGGTCGGGGAGGAACTTCTCGATCGACGGCTGCGCGTGGGTGTCCTCGTGGTGGGCGTGCACGACGAGCAGCTCGACGGTGCGGTCCAGCTGCTCGGCGAGATCGACCCGGCCGCTGCGCACGGAGGGGTCCATGCTGCCGGCCCGCTCGACGAGCGTGAACAGCTCGCGCCGGATGCCCTTGTGGATGTCCTTGTAGAGGTCGAATGCAACCTGCTCGATGGCGCTCATGGCCCTTCCTTTCGGACGTCGTTGTCGTTGGATCCATCGTGCGGGAAGCCCGGCAACGACGCTCCGAAAAGGCTCGTAACCGAATGCTAAGAACTTGCTCAGTGCTCGACGACGAGATGGTTCGGTTTCTCGAAGGTGGCTGCGCGCTCATCGTCTGCACGTTCGACGCGGACGGAGACCCTTATGCGTCGCGCGCGTGGGGCTTCACCGTGCTGTGCGCCGACGGGGAGGTCCGTGGGCGCCTGCTGGTCACCCCCGACGTGCTCGCGGAGGGGCGCATCGCCATCACTGCGACCGACGTCTCGACCTTGCGATCGCTGCAGCTCAAGGGCCGCATCGTGGGCGTCGAGCCGATGAGCGAGGCCGACGTCGCGAAGTTCGAGCAGTACACGAATGCCTTCATCGACGACATCGTGCGCACCGATCAGTTCCCGCGCGATCTCGTCGAGCGGGGGCGGCCCACCGAGCTCGTCGTGTGCACCGTGCTGGTCGACGAGCTGTACAACCAGACGCCCGGGCCGCGCGCCGGCACCTCGGTGGCATGAGCGACGACCTCATCCCGCTGCCGTCGTTGCACGAGTGCTTCGAAGGCGCGATCCCGGCGATCATCGCAACGGCGTCGGCCTCGGGCATCCCGAACGTCACGTACTTGTCGCGGGTGCGGTTCGTCGACGACGAGCACGTCGCTTTGTCGAACCAGTTCTTCTCGAAGACGGTGCGCAACCTCGCGGAGAACCCCAACGCGTCACTCGTGGTCGTCGACCCCACGTCGTATGACGAGTACCGGTTGAAGGTCGTGTTCGAGCGCACCGTGCGCAAGGGACCGATCTTCGATCGCCTGCGTGCCGACGTCGACGAGGCCGCGGCGTTCCACCACATGGAGGGTGTCTTCAAGCTCAAGGCCGCCGACATCTTCCGTGTCCTCGATGTCGAGAGGCTCAACGAGCCGCGTGGCTCGCACCCGTTGCGCGGATCGCAGGCCAAGCCCGAGGCGCTCGGCGAGCTCATCGCTCGGCTGAGCAGGTGTCCCGACCTCGACACGCTCGTGAGCGCGACGGTCGACGGGTTGCACGACCTCCTCGGCTACGCGAACTCGCTGCTCTTGCTGCTGGACGAGTCCGGCGAACGGCTGTTCACCATCGCGAGCCACGGCTATGCGGCCGAGGGGGTCGGGTCCGAGGTCCAGGTCGGCGAGGGCACGATCGGGATGGCCGCCGCGCGCGCCGCGCCGATGCGGGTGGGGAACCTCCGCCAGATGCGCAAGTACTCGACGAGGGTACGGCGGTCCTATGCGGAGGAGGGGATCGGTCCCGGCCGTGATGTCCCGTTGCCGGGGCTCGACGGCGTGGAGAGCCGCTTGGCGGTGCCGGCGATCGCGCTCGGTGAGCTCGTCGGCGTGCTGGCGGTCGAGAGCGACCGTCCAGTTGCGTTCAACCACAACGACGAGTCACTGCTCAGCGTTGTCGCGTCGTACCTTGCGAGCGCGATCGAGATCGACCGAGCGCGTGAGCGCGAGGCTCCCGAGAGTGCCGGACGCGCTGGGGCACCCGCGGCCGGCCACAAGGGAGCCGCGACCCGCGTGCGGTACTTCCCTGTCGACGGCAGCGCGTTCCTCGACGGCGACTACCTGATCCGCGGCGTCGCCGGGCGCATCCTTTGGTCGCTCCTCGAGCAGTACGTCGCCGAGGGCCGCGTCGACTTCACGAACAAGGAGATCCGCCTCGACACTCGCCTCGAGCTGCCGGGCTTCCGCGACAACCTCGACACGCGCCTCATCCTCCTGAAGCGCCGTCTCGACGAGCGGGGCGCGCGCATCCGCCTCGACAAGACCGGCCGCGGCCGCTTCCGCCTCCTCGTCGAAGGTGACGTCCGCCTCGAAGCAGCGAGCACTTGACCGTGCAGGCCGCCCCGAAGCGGTGGTGACGGTCGAGTTCGGACCGATGCCGCGGCCGAGCCCGAGCACTTGACCTTGCCGGCCGCTTGCAGGCGGCCGTCACGGTCGATTCCAGCCGTGACGTCATCGGTCGCTACGGTGCTCGGCATGCGAGCAGGTGGCGCCGATGGCGCTGTCGCTGCGCTCGCGGCCTCGCAGCACGGTGCCTTCGGCAGATGGCAGGCCGCTCAGCTCGGGATATCCGATGAGGCGATCGCAGCGCGCGTGCGATGGGGAGCATGGCGTGCGAGCTCCACTCTCTCTCGGTGTGCCACCTCGTTGAATCCGGCCGCCGGTGCGCCGCCAGTTTCGGAATGCCCGCCACCGCCTAGGAACTCGGCGGATCCGCCAGCAGTGAGGTATGAGTGTCGACCCCCATCGTGCCGGACGAGGCCCCGTGCGAGGTTCCGTCGCTATGCCAGAGGATCCCGATGTGCTGAGGCAGGTTTGTGCAGTCAGGGCCGATGTCGACCGGTGCCGCCGTGCCGTCGGCCGACGCGGTGAAGGAGTTGTCGCTGCCGTCCGCCGCGCCCCAGGGGGTGAAGCGGGAATCGAGCGGCTCGCTGGGATCCACCGCGAATGCCCCGTACACGCCGTTCGGGATGAGGCCGGTCAGGATGCTGGACGCCTCCTCCTTGTCGTCGACACATGCGAACGAGACCGTGCCGGCTGCCTGCTTCCACTGGCCGAGCGTCACGGCGAGCGCCTTGCCGTCGGCGCCATAGAGGACGGTGTCGTCCGGCGCGTCTGACGACACCTGCGCGAATCCGGCGACATAGGGCACGTCCAGGTCGCTCACCCCTGCTGGGGCGCCCGCCGAGGGAACGAACATCATCGGGTCCGAGCCGCCGTTGGCATCCAATAGGGTCCGGTACTCCGCGCTGGGCTGCGTTGCCGTGGGGGAGCTCGTCGGCTTCGTTGCCGTCGGCGAGCTCGTCGGGGCCTGGGCCGCGTTCGATGACGTGCTGCAGCCAGCGACGGCAAAGATCAGGGCGAGGATTGGGATGGCAAGGAAACGTGGAGAAAGCGGTGTCCGGGACCGGGAATTGGTGCGCGGCGCATCTGTCATTACGGCCTCCCTCCGCGAGCCCCTGGGGCGCAGGGGTAGCGCAGCACCTCAGGACTCAGAAGAACTCTAAGCCTGCCGTGTGCGTCTCTCTGGCGACACGAGGTTCTGCGCTCTGCGGAAGCGGTAGTCCCGTGGGCCCCCGGCTCCGAGGCGACTCGCGAGCCATCCCTCGCGCTCCACCGGTCGTGCGGCTTCCGCTCGTCGGCATCCAGCGGGAGATCGGCCGCGAGTTCAGGCGCTGGCTCGACGTCGCGTTGATGCAGCGGCTGCTCGACTGAGGGGGCAGGTGGCGATCGTGTCCCGACTCGGCAGCCAGGCGGGGGTGCCGCGGCTCACTCGCTTCCGTGCTGACTGGCCCGGTCGTGGTGGAGCGACGTGCGCCGTCGCGCGCTGAGCACGACGCTCAGGTACTGGCGGGTGCGGTCGATGTCGCCACGGTCGACCGAGGCGACGATGTCGACGACACCGTGGCGGCCTCGGGCGACGAGCTCGACGGTTCCGATGCGCAACCCCTCGTCGTGGTCGAGGAGCAACGGGAGGTCGTCGGGCAGTTCTTTGCCTTGGAGCGTGACGCTGCCCGCGTCGTAGCCGTCGACCCAGGCGAACGTGTCGTTGGCTGTGATTGTGCCTATCAACGTGCTCATGCTTCGTTCCTCTCTCTCTTGACGTTGCCCGGGTGCGGCCACACGTCCTACGACCGCGCTTCCCGAGACCTTGTGCGGTCGAGTAGCTGGTCAACTACCAAGCAACTACGAGGCGACGAGCGTCCGCTGGCACGGGGACCCGTCGCGCAAGCGCAGTGACAAGCAGCGCGACATGTGGTTGAAGCGCCAGGGCTGGCACCTCGAGTACCCGACCTGGGAGGAGGCGAAGGCACCCGGCGAGTTCGTCGCGATGCTCGAGTCGATCTACGTCGCTCGGCTTCGAGCGCCGCGTCGAGCTTCGTGAGGAGCGCGATCAACTCTTCGTGAGGAGTTGATCGCAGAGGAGCACCGGTATCAGGGCAACCGCAGGGACTCGCGGAACCACGTGAGGGTGCGACGCCACGCGTCGTGTGCGGAGTCGGCGTGATAGCTGTCGCGCTGGTCGCAGTGGAAGCCGTGGGGGGCATCCGCGTACCGCACGATCTCGGTCGGCACTGACGCGGTCGCCGCAGCCGCGCGGAGCGCCTCCACGTCGTCGACCGGGATCCCCATGTCCTTGTCTCCGAAGAGCCCGAGCCACGGAGCGCGCAGCTGCGGCGCGAGCTCGACGCCGGCAGGGAAGCCGAAGCGGCCCGCCGACACGCCTCCTCCGTAGAAGGTGACGCCCGCGCCGATGTCGCGCATCGTTGCGACAGCGAGTGTCACGGTGCCGCCCATGCAGAACCCGACGACGCCGACGTTGGCGTCCGAGATGCCCACCTCCGCGATGTAGGCGAGGGCCTCGTCGACGTCGGTGAGGATGTTGTCCGCGGTGAGCGCGCCCATGTGCTCCATCACCTCCGAGCGTGCTTGCTCGTCGTACGAGAGCTTGGGATCGCCGGTGCGATGGAACAGGTGAGGCGCAACCGCGAGGAAACCTTCGTCCGCGAAGCGCCGGCACACGTCTTCGATGTGGTCGTTCACACCGAATGCTTCTTGGATCACGACGACGCCGGCCATCGGCCTGCTGCTGGGTTCGTGCACGGAAAGGGGCGTCGGATCAGCCATGTCGCGCACGCTATCGACGCCCTGAAGCAGCTGCACTGAGCGCGTCAGTAGTGGATCGCGCCTCGTGTTCCTCCGCCGCAGGCGATCGTGTCGCCGTTGATCCCGACGCTCTTCGGTGACGCGAGGAACGTGACGAGGTAGGCCACCTCGTCGGCGTCGACCATGCGGCCGATGCTGTTGCGCTTCGCCACCTCGAGCTGTGCGTCGGTCGTTCGCTCGGTACGCGTCATCCCGGGGTGCACGCACGTCACGTTGATGCCGAGGGGTCCGAGCTCGTCGGCGAGGTTCTTCGTCATCGCGGCGACGGCGATGTTGCGGATCGATCCGATCGTCGATCCGGTCTGGCGAGCCGCGAGGCCGCTGATGTTGACGATGCGACCCCAACCGTGGTGGATCATGTGCGGGGCGGCCTCACGCGCGCACCGCACGTAGCCCATGACCTTCGTGTTCACCTCGTCCCACACCTCGTCTGTCGTGATCTCGGCGAGCTTCGGCGGGGCAGTCAGCCCGCCCACCTTCGCCGCTGCGTTCACCAGGATGTCGACCCCGCCGAGAGACGCTGCGAGTCCCGCCACCATCCCGCGAACAGAGTCGTCGTCACCCGTGTCGCACGCCCACGGGCACACGCGCCGTCCGGTCTCCGCGGCCAGCTCAGCCGCGGCGCTGTCGACCCGACCCTGGTCTCGCGCCGCGATCCCGACGTCGACGCCCTCCTTGGCGAGCTGCCGAGCGATCGCCTTGCCGATGCCGCGACTGCCGCCGGTGACGATCGCCTTCTTGCCTGAGAGCTCGAGGTCCATGTGCCTTGATTAGTCGAACAGCGGACCTTGCTGCACCAGCACGTCGATCTGCGCCAGCACGTCGCGCGTGAGGACCACGTGCGCGGCTTGTCCGTTCTCGCGGACGTGCACGGGGTTGCGGCTGCCCGCGAGCGTGGACGTGACACCCGCCTGCTGGACGTTCCACGCGAGCGCAAGCTGCGCGAGCGTGCATCCGAGGCCGTTCGCGATCTCGGCCATGCCGTCGGCGACTGCTTGCGAGCGCTCGAACTTCCCGGGAGCGAAGAGCCGCTTCCAGAAGCCCCATTCCTCGTAGTCGTCGACGACACGTGCGAAGTCGGTCGGGTCGTTGATCGCGCCCGCGAGCATGCCGTTGCCGAGCGGTTCGTAGGTCACGACGCCGATGCCGCGTCCGGCACACCAGCGCGCCAGGTCGCGAGTGTCGAGGTGATCGATGGGGGACAGGCCCTCCTGCACGAGGTCGACCGGACCGACCGCGAGGCATCGTTCGATCTCGTCGATCGTGAAGTTCGACAGCCCGACGGTCCGCGTGAGGCCGTCGTCGACGAGAGCGCGCATCGCGCCCCACGTGTCCTCGAGCGGCACGCCCGTGTCGTCGGGCCAGTGCAACAGGTACATGTCGATCACGGCGATCCCGAGCCGGCGAAGGCTGTGTTCGCACGCACTGCGCACGTGCTCGGGCTCGAACCCGCTGCCGTCCGGGGACGGCGCGACCTTCGTGGAGACGAGGAGGTCGACGCCCGTCGAGCGCAACGCCGCGGCGATCACGTCCTCGTTCTTCGTGTTCGAGTATGCCTCGGCGGTGTCGATCCAGTTCGTGCCGCTCTCGACGGCCGCCGTGAGGATCGATCCCGCGCCCTCCCAGGCTGAGTCGTCGCCGAGCTCGAACCCCCCGAGCCCGATGGTCGACAGCTCGATGCCGGTCGTCCCCAGCGCTCGTGTGGTCACGTGAAGGTCCGGTCGCGCCACGCGCGCCAGCGTTCGGCGAGCACGGGCAAGAGCCGCTGCAGAAGGTCGTGCGCGTCCTCGATCGTCCACATGTGATCAGGCTCCTCCATGTGCACCTCCCACACGCCCCACCGAGTCGGGAACCCGTACTACCCGGCGCTGCCCGGTGGCGGTGCGAGCCACCTGGACATCGTCGCGCGGCGGTCCCATGGACGCCCCGGAGAAGTGGTCCTAGCGTCCGCAGCACGCCGGTCAGAGGAGGACGCATGCAGCAGCTCAGCGGACTCGATGCCTCGTTCATCTACAGCGAGTCGGCGCACGCGCCCACGCACGTGACGAGCATCCTCATCTACGACCAGTCGACCGCGCCGAAGGGCGAGGTCACGTTCAAGGGGATCCTCGAGTACCTGCAGGACCGCGTGCATCTCGCGCACGCGTTCCGGCGCAAGCTCGTCCGCGTGCCGCTCGATCTGGATCATCCGTACTGGATCGAGGACGGGGAGTTCGATCTCGAGTACCACGTGCGGCACATCGCGCTGCCGAAGCCAGGCGATTGGCGCCAGTTCTGCATCCAAGCCGCACGCCTGCACGCCCGTCCGCTCGACCTCTCCCGCCCGTTGTGGGAGATGTACGTCATCGAGGGACTCGACAACGTCGAGGGGTTCCCGAGGGGATGCTTCGGCATCGTCTTGAAGATCCACCACGCGGCGATCGACGGCATGGCCGGCGTCGAGATGATCACCGCGATCCACGAGCAGTCTGCTGACGTGTCGCCGCCTCCACCGCCAGGCGAGGCGTGGGCACCCGAGCGCGCGCCGTCGACGGCGGAGCTCTTGTCGCGCGCCAGTGTCAACGGCCTCGCTCGTCCTGCGCACTTCGCTCGGGTGATGGGACGAGTCGTGCCGGGAATGGGACGCGCCGCCGCGCAGATGCGACGGGGCGACGCGGCGGCACGGCCGGCTGCAGTGCCGCGCACGCGGTTCAACGGACGCGTCACCGCTCACCGCGTGCTCGACGCGTTCACGACCTCGATCACCTCGGCGAAGGGCATCAAGGCCTCCGTCAGCGGCGCGACGATCAACGACGTCGTGCTCACCGTCTACGGCGGAGGGCTGCGCTCGTACCTCGCGGCGAAGGGCGAGCTGCCTGACACATCGCTCGTCGCGATGTGCCCGATCTCGCTCCGCAGCGCGGAGCAAGCCAAGGCAGGCGGCAACTCGGTGTCGGCGATGGTGGTGCCGCTGGGCACGCAGATCGCCGACCCGCTCGAGCGATTGAAGTTCGTGCAGTCGTCGAGCCACGCCTCGAAGGCGTTCGCAGAGGCATCCGACGCGCGCTCGCTCAGCGAGATGAGCCAGTTCATCCCCGGTGGGCTCATCGGCATCGGGATGCGGTTCTCGTCACGCTTCGTCCGCCTCGCCCCGGCGATGGCGAACACGACCTGCACGAACGTGCCAGGGGCGCGTGAGCCGATCTACTTCGCCGGAGCGAAGTGCGTGTCGTCGTGGGGCGCGGGCCCTGTCGTCGACGGGATGGGCCTGATCAACGTGATCACGAGCTACTGCGACGACCTCGTCCTCGCGTTCACCGCGTGCCGCGAGATGATCCCGGACCCTGCCTTCTACCGGGAGTGCCTCGCTGAGGCGTGGGCCGAGCTCGAAGAAGCGACTGGGTAGCGGATCAGCGCGGACGAACGTCGTGCCACTGGCCGGCGATGCTCCGCAATCCGTCTGCGCATCCCTGGGAGGTCCGCACCAGATCACGCAGCCCCTCTGCGAGGGCTGGGTCGAGACGCCGAATCTTCTGGACTTGAGACTCGACTTCCCGCAACAGGTCGCCGATCTTGTTCGCAGCCTCGACTAACACGGTCTCGATGTCATCCATCGCAGTCCAATCTGTGGATTCGATGGCGTTCAGTACCCGAACAGCAGGACGCCCTCGAACGGTAACGCCAGTCGGCCGCTCGCGTACACAGCGTCGAGGAGGTCATGGACGTCTCGGTAGCTGGGGGTGGCTCCGGCGGCATATCGATACTCGAGCATCACGCCAAGAGCCAGAAATCGGGCGCCCACGATCAATGACGACCGGATCAAGTTCCGGTAGACAGCGTTGCTCATCGCGCCACGACCGGCTTCGACCTCGAGTAACACACCGAGCTCGTCGTTGACGCCGTCGACCTCGTATGCGACTCGTTCGCTGCCGCTGTCCCCGAACAGAACCGGACGTCGGATGCGATCCGCTTGCTTCTTGCTCGCTTCGACCTTGTAGCCGTGACCCTGTAGTCCAGGGCGTAACTCTTTGAGCACCGCATCGCTGGTGAGTCCCGTGTGCGTCGCGGAGTCGATCTGCTCCCGGGCAGATGCGACGACCGAGACGACATTGTGAACCCACGACGGCGGCTCGCGAGATGCGGGGTAGTACATCCAACTTGGGTAGGTCACCAGCGCCAGAGCTCATCGCAAGGCGCTCACCTAAGCAAGCCAACCGTCAGACCTACCCCTCGTCCTCGCTCTCGTCCTTCTCCGGCGGCGGCCTTCGCAGCGGCGCTGCGTCGTAGTCGCTCCCGAAGCGGTACGTCTCGGCCGGCTTCCCACCTGCGGGGCTCGGCGCGGCCCGCGTGCCGGTCGGCGTCACCAGCCCCGGTGACCGCGTCATCGTGCGATGGAAGTTGGCCGCATCGAGGCGCGTCTCCCACACTGCCTCGAACACGTTGCGCAGGTTCGTGAGCGTGAACGTCGGCCCGACGAAGGCCTTCGCCAGGCTCGTCGTCTCCAGGTCGCGCCGAGCGCGCTCGACCGCGTCACGCAGGATGCGGTCGTGGTCGAAGGCGAGCTCCACATCGCCGGCCAAGACTGACCCGACGGGCCGAAGCGAGACGCCCTCGGCGTCACTGCCTGCCGCGAGCTCGCCGACATCGCGGAGCACTGCGAGGAACCCCACGCTCACGACGTTCATGCGCGGATCGCGGCCCGGATCGCCATAGGCACCGAACTCGCTCAGGTACGCCGCAGCCTCGACGCCGGTCTCCTCGCGGAGCTCGCGCGACGCGGCATCGGCAAGGGTCTCGTTCGGACGCTTGAACCCGCCGGGCAGCGCCCACATCCCCTTGTACGGGTCGTCACGGCGCCGCACCAGGAGCACCTGGAGCTGTTCGTCCGCGATCGTGAGGATCACCACGTCGACGGTGACGGCGAACCTCGGGTACTCGCTGGCGTCGTATCCCTCGGGCTTCTTGTGGCCCCGACGTCTGGCGCTCACGGCTCCCTCGCGGTCACACCTCCACCTTAGGGAGATTCTGGTTGGATCGACAAAAACCGATGCTATAGTCATTTCGACAAGATCTCCTGAGGAGGCCGCATGACCGATGGTGTGTACGCCGAGCTGGACCGGGCACTTGGGCCCGTTGCCCTGATGAGCCTTCAGAGCCGGGGCCTGTTGCCGACTCCTGGCATCCCCGCAGCCGAGTCGCTGCCCTCCCGCGACGTCCTGCTCGACCGCGTCACCGGCGCCCTCATCGGTGCCGCCGTCGGCAACGCGCTCGGCCGCCTGTCCGAGAAGGAGCAGCGCCGCCGCGGCTACCCCCACCACGTCGCCGAAGACCGCATCCGCGCCGCACGCCTCGTCGGCAGCGCGGCGAAGGTTCGCGCGGGCGTGCAAGAGCTCGTCATCTCGGCCGAGGCACTGCTCGATCACGGGGCTGGCGCGCCGTCGGCCGTGAGCGACGAGCTCGTCCGGCGCATCCGCAAGCTGCGTGTCCCGGGCCGCGCCGCTGTTGCCACGGTCGAGCAGCGCCGCGCCGGAGTGCCGTGGTTCGAAGCCGGCCCCGGCTCCTTCGGTGAGGGTGCGCTCTGCCGCGCCGTCGCCGCGGGCCTCATCTACGCGGACGACTCCGAGCGGCGCTGGGTCATGTCGGGTCTCGACGCGGCGGTCACGCACGCGTCGCTGAAGGCCATCAAGTCAGCGACGATCGTCGCGGAGTCGATCGCCGCGTTGGTGCGCGGTGAAGCGATCGTGCCTGCGGCGTCGCCATCGCTCGACACGGTGGCCATCGATCAGGAAGCCGAGACGACCACCGAGGCCGCCCTCGCGTTGCTGCACGCTCGTCGTGACGACCCTGTCGGCACGATCGCTGCGGCGGCGTGTGTGCCGGGCAGCCCGGACACGTTTGCCGCTCTCGCGGGCGCTCTCGTCGGTGCCACCTGCGGCGTGAGCGCGCTGCCCGACCATTGGACGGCGCGTGTCGAGCTCGCCGGTGACCTTCGGGCGCTCGCGGCTCGCATCGTCGCTCGGCTCCTGCACGATCCCGAAGCCGAGACCGAGTCGCGCATCTGGTTCTTGCTCGACCGCTCGGGCTCCATGCAGTCGATCGCCGAGTCGGTCGTCGGTGGATGCAACACGTTCTTCGCCGAGCAGCGTGCCATGGCCGGCAGCGCGCGCGTGACCTTCGTGCAGTTCGACGACCGCGAGCCTCACGAGGTGCTGCTCGACGACGTCGACGTCGCGTCCGTCGTGCCTCTGAGCGAGCACGAGTTCATCCCGCGCGGCAACACGCCGCTGCTCGACGCGGTCGCGTTGCTGCTCGATCGGGCCGAGGGTCGAGGGGCCGCGCCGACTGACAACCTCGTTGTCGTGTTCACCGACGGCGAGGAGAACGCGAGTCGACGCTGGGACCGCGCCCGTCTGTTTCGTCGCATCTCCGACCTACAGGCAAAGGGGTGGACCTTCGTCTTCCTCGGTGCCAACCAGGACAGCTACCTCGAGGCCGGTTCGTTCGGCATCGCCCCGGGCAGCGTCTCGAACTTCCGCGCGACACCGAGCAGCGTCGCCGCTGCCTATGCGGGCCTCGGCCGCGCCACACGGGAGTGGCGGGGCAAGTCGGCGCGGTTGCGCATGGCCGACAGCCGGCGCTTCTGGGGTGACCGCAAGGAGGCGGAAGAGGAAGACGGCGACTGACGAAGACTCGAAGAACGTTCGGGCTCAGCCCCAGTTGCCGATTGCGGTGGTGACGGCCTTGATCCAGGCATCGTCCAGATCGACGACCGGGATCACTGTCGTTGACTCGAAGAACGGGGCGTAGGTCGCCGACACGGTCATGTCGGTGTCGTCGGTCTCGAGGATGTTGACGAAGGTCTTGCCATCGGTGCCGGCGTAGGTCCCGATGGTCCCCTCGCCGAGACCGACCTTGCCGAACACGCTGAACGCGTGCTTTGCGTTGTCGACTCCAGGGAGGAGCTTGCTGATGACGACGTACTTCATTTCGTTCTCCCTCCGGTCCCGACCAGCAGGTCGGATTCGACGACGCTACCCCCAGCGTCATTGCCGCACCTTGGGTGCACAAAGACGTACGGAGGACGAACCCGCCTCCTAGCCTCCGCGTCGTGGACGGACTGCTCGCCGGTATCGGCAACACCCCGCTTGTCAAGCTCACCCGCCTCGTCGAGCCCGGCATGGCCGACGTCTGGGTGAAGCTCGAAGGCGCGAACCCCACCGGCTCGTACAAAGACCGCATGGCCCTCGCGATGATCGATGGCGGCGAGCGCTCGGGACGCCTGAAGCCGGGTCAGACCGTCGTCGAGTACACCGGGGGCAGCACCGGGAGCTCTCTTGCCTTCGTGTGCGCGGTGAGGGGCTACCCGCTGCGCATCGTGACATCGGATGCCTTCGCAGAGGAGAAGCGCCGCACGATGCAGGCCTTCGGGGCCGAGCTCGAGATCGTCTCGAGCCCCGAAGGGATCACGCCTGACCTGATTCCTCGGATGCGTGCTCGTGCCGCCGAGATCGCTCAGGAGGTCGGTGGTTTCCAGACCGACCAGTTCCGAAACACCGACATGGTCGACGGGTATCGAGCGCTCGGCGCGGAGGTCCTCGGGCAGCTGCCCGACGCGATCGACGCGCTCTGCCTTTATGTCGGCACGTCCGGGTGCTTCCTCGGCGTGAGTCAGACGTTGCGTGCGCGTGACTCGAACATCCACCGCGTCGTCGTCGAGCCCACGGAGTCGGCCGTGCTCTCGGGCGGACCGGCCGGCACACATCGCATCGAGGGCGGCGGCATCGGCGCGATGCCCGATCTGCTGAGGACCGACGACTTCGACGAGGCCTTCCCCGTGTCGACCGCCGACGCGTTCGCGATGGCCCGAAGGGCGACCCGCATGGAAGGCCTCTTCTCCGGACCCTCGACCGGGGCGAACGTCAGTGCCGCGCTCGAGCTCGCCCGCCGGCTCGGCGAGGGTAAGCGCGTCGTCACCATCCAGGTCGATTCGGGGCTCAAGTACCTCGGTGGTGCCGTCTACACCTGACGACCGAGGACAGCCGCGAGCCGATCGGCTGCCGACGCTCCCGCAGGCACGGGCTTCTCTTCGTCGAACATCCCCGGCCCGCGATGCCGGTCGCCGTACGCGCGTGCGAACGGCATCAGCATCTCCGCGAGATCGGGATCGAGGTCACTGTTCTGACCCGTTGCCTTCGCGACGTCCCACGCGTGCACGAAGTGGTCGCCCATGAACATGGTTGCGACCGTCGCACCGGTCTCGGGTCCCCACGGCATCGGGATCGTCCGTTCGACGAGGCCGGGATCCGCACGGAACACGGCAACCGCGGCAGCGGCAGCCGTGCGATAGGCGTCGACCGGATCGCTGTCGCGCAGGTGGTTCACGTAGTAGCTGACGCCCTCACCCTGACCCGACAGCTCGGTCGAGACGATCTTGGCGCCGCCGACCATGTGGTTGACGACGTCACGCACCGTCCAGCCCTCGCACGGAGTGGGTGCCGCCCACTGGTCGGGCTGGACGTGCTCGAGGACGGCGGTGGCGAGAGCGAATGCGTGCTCCATCTGATCGGCGACGTCGGGTGCCATCAGCTGATCCGGGTCGTGTGCCCTTCCCAGTAGCGGTCACGCAGCAGGCGCTTGTAGAGCTTCCCC
>DATKAS010000220.1:0-8987 GCA_035497855.1 Acidimicrobiales bacterium | reverse complement strand
CGGCCTCGAGGTTGCGATGGCGCACGACGATCACGGCGAGCGCACCGAGCACGATCGCGCCACCGATCAGCTGACCGACCGACATGTTCTCGTCGAGCCAAAGCCACGCTGCCACCGCGGACACGACCGGCACGCCCAGCGTCATCAGCGAAGAGATCTTCACGTCGACGAACTTGTGGGCCCATCCCATCACCACGTGCCCACCCCACCCGGGGACGAAGACGATGAAGAGGATCCAGAGCCAGCCCGTGCCGTGGATCGCACCGAGGTCGCTGGAGGCGACGAGCGCGTACGGCGTGAAGACGACCGCCGCGATGAGCATCACGCCCGCCATGTACTCGATCGCCCCCATCCCGGCTTCGCGCACCCGCTTCACCTCGAGGAAATAGATCGTCCAGAGGAAGAGGTTCCCGAACGCGAGCAGGTTCCCGAGCGGGCTCACCTCTGGCTGCCCGGAGGACGCGAGCAGCACGACTGCGACCCCCGCGAACGCGACGGCGGTCCACACGACGTCGTGACGGGTGACTCGCTCTCCGAACATCCTCCCCGCGACGAGCAGCACGAGCGCCGGCTGCATCGCGCTGATCAGCTGCGCGTTGACCACGCTCGTGCGCTGCACGGCTTCGAAGAACAAGCCGATCTGGCCGGCGAAGAGCAACCCGCCGAAGAGCGACCGCTTCAGACCGACGAGGGTCAGCCGCCCGCCAGTCGCGTAGAGGAACAGGAGCATCGTCGGGGCCGAGATCCAGAGCCGCCAGAACGCGATCGTGACCGCGGACGCGTCGATCGACTTGACCGCGACGCCGCCGAGCCCCCAGCACACGACCGCGAGCGCCACGCCGGCAGTGGGCAGCCACGGATGGTCTTCGACGCTGGCTTCCCCAGCCGCGGCGGGGACCGAGGCGGTCAGGACGACGTCCCTTCCCCGCGTTGGGCAGGCGGTCGAAGGTCGACCTTCAGCACGAGCACGCCGTCTTCGAGGGTCGCCACGGCGTCACCGATGATCGCGAAGTCTTGGTAATCGATCTGCGCCTGCGCGATGAAGTGCTGCCGCTCGGCCCCGGCGACCGGCGGCAAGGGACGCTGCCGCACTGCCGCGGCCCGATCCCGGAACCGCTGCAACATCGCGTCGAGATCCAACGAGTCGGCCATGGCCCAAAGGTAGCGAGCGACGCGGCTACCGACGGCGCTTGATCTTCAGGGCGTCGAGCCGCTCGAGTGCGGGATGGATCGGCTTCGTCCACCGCCAGTAGCGCACGGTGATGAGGAGGATCAGGAGGACGATCGCGGCCAACGCGAGGACGATGAGCCTCACTTCCTGCTCGGCCGACACGGCGGCGATGCTAAGCGTTCAGACCTGGTGCTTCGGGCACGAGTAGGTCGTTCGTCCGCCGACGGTTCGACGAAGGAGGGGCGTGCCGTCCCTCGGGCAGACACCGTCACGCCGGCGCTCGTCCTGCAGGTCGCCGGTGTGCGAGCCACCCCGCTCGCCGAGCTCGACGAGCGTCGCCCGGAGGTGCTTGTGCAGCCGGCGGAGCTCGTTCGCCGTGAGGGTGCGCGACTCGCGTGCGGGATCGATGCCGGCGCGCCACAGCGCCTCGTCGACGAGCAGATTGCCGATCCCGGCGACCACCGACTGGTCCATGAGCCGCGCCTTCACCGGCGCTCGACTGGTCGCGAGCAGGTCGCGGAGCTGCGCGGGCGTCACCGACAGCGCGTCGGGTCCGAGCCGTTCCTCGGCAGGATCGAGCAGCACGCCACCGAGCCGCCGGGGGTCACGGATCCGCAGCTCTCCCCCGCCCTCGAACGCGAAGACGACGCGGTCCCACTCGGGGTTGTCGCGGAGGCTCGAGTACTCGAGATGCTCGATCCCGGCCCTGCCGTCGACGAGCAACCGACCGGTCATGCCGAACCGAAGACCGATCGTCGGGCCGTCCTCATCCGTGTCGACCAGGAGCAGCTTGCCGCGCCGCCGCAACGCAGTGACCGTCCTGCCCTCGACCGCCTTCTCGAGCACGGGCGCCGTGAGACCTTCCTTCAAGTACCACCCGTCGGGCGCGTGCACCTGGGTGATCCGCCGGCCGACGACACGCTCTGCTGCGCGCCGGTAGACCTCGATCTCGAGCATCTCGGGCATCGCGGCCCATCATCGCGGCCGCGGTGAGCGATGCTTGACCCCGGTGAACATCTTCTGGTGGATCGTCTCGTTCGCGATCCTCGCCGGGCTCTTCTGGCTCGTGAAGCTGGCGGAGCCGGACTTGCGCTCGTCAGCGGACGGCGAGCACTTCGACTGCAAGTACAAAGAGCTCCCCTTCGGCCCGGACCAGAGCGCGACCGACACGATCCGTCAGATGAAGTGGCACCGAGGCCGCGGCGAGGTCATCGACGACCGCGTGCTCGTGGTCGCCGGCCCCTTCGCGCGCGTCAGCCCGTACCTCAGCCCGCTTCCGATCATCGCCAGGAGCCCCAACCCACCCCGCAAGACCACCGTCTACGTCGCGGGGGAAGGGAGCACCTACGTCGCGGTGGCGGTCGCCCGCAACTCCCCCGCAGACGGACGCCTCGCCGACCTCATCGAGTAGGAGGCGGCGTCAGGCGAGGGACGCGAGGGCTTGGGCGAAGTCGGACAGCAGGTCGTCGGGATGCTCGAGACCGACCGAGACACGCACGAGCCCGTCGGTGATGCCTCGCGCGGCCTTCTCCTCAGCGGTGAGGCCGACGTGCGTGGATGACGCGGGGTGCGTCACCAGGGTCTCGGGGCCACCGAGCGTCGAGGCGAGCTGCGCGAGGTGGACCCCCTCGACGAACGTGCGGCCGGCCTCCAGGCCACCCGCGAGCTCGACGGCGAACATCGAGCCACCCGAAGTCATCTGCTTCTTCGCGAGCTCGCGCTGCGGATGTGAGTCGAGACCGGGGTAGCGCACGTACGCGACAGCAGGGTGGGTCTCGAGCCAGCCGGCGAGGCGCAACGCCGTGTCGCTCTGCCGCGCGAATCGAACGGCGAGTGTGCGGATGCCACGCAGGCCGTTCAGCGCGTCGAAAGGCGAGGCGCATGCTCCGTGCAGCACCGAGTACGCCCAGATCGAGTCGAGGAGATCCTTCGATCCGGCGACCACGCCGAGTGTCGCGTCGTTGTGCCCCGCGATGCCCTTCGTCGCCGAATGCAGCACGACATCGATGCCGTGCTCCAGCGGCCGCTGCCCGATCGGCGTCGCGAACGTCGAGTCGACGACCGTGATCGGGCCCCTGATCGCGCCGATCTCGTCCAGGTCGACGAGAGCCATCTGCGGGTTCGCGGGTGACTCGGTGACGACGAGCATGGTGCGGCCGGGGATCACCGCGGCGGCGAACGCGCCCGGCGAGGTGCCGTCGACGAACGTGACGTCGATGCCGAAGCGCGGGCACGCTCCCTGCAGGAACAGCTGTGTCCCCGAGTAGATGTGGCGCTGGGCGACGATGTGATCGCCGCTCGAGCAGAGCGCCATGATCGTCGTGGCGACCGCGCCCATCCCGGACGCGAAGGCGAGAGCAGCCTCGGCCCCCTCGAGCGCCGCGACGGCATCTTCGAACGACTTCACGGTGGGGTTGGAGTACCGCGAGTAGAAGCGCTCGGAACGCGGCACCGTCGACATGCGGCGCGCCTCGTCGAGGCTCGGCGTCAGGAACGCGCTCGTCGCGTACAGCGTCGGCGCGAGCGACGTGTTCGTCTCGTCGCGACCGGACGTGATCGCGATCGTGTCGGGCCGCAGCGGCTGCTCTTCAGCGCTCACTCATCGTCCTTCCGGATGTCGTCGAGGAATTCGCTCACCGCACCCCCGACCTGGTCGAGGTCGATGAGGAACGAGTCGTGGCCGTGCTCGCTGTCGATCTCGACGTAGTCGGCTCGTCCGCCGGTGGAGAGCAGGACGTCTCGGATCTGCTTCTGCTGATACGTCGGATAGAGCACGTCGGAGCGAATGCCGATCGTGCGGACCGGCACCCGGATGCGCTCCATCGCGGCTTCGAGGCCGCCGCGCCCACGTCCGATGTCCTGCAGATCCATCGCCTTGCCGATCACGAGGTACGAGTTGGCGTCGAACCGGCGAGCGAGCTTGTCGCCGTGGTAGTCGAGGTACCGCTCGACTTCGAAACGCTGCCAGAGCGAGAATCCGTCCTGCACATCGGCCATCTCGCGTCCGAACCGATCGGTGAACACATCGTCCGAACGGAACGTGATCTGCGCGAGCTGCCTCGCGATCGCGAGCCCCTCGTGGGGGCCGTCGCCGGGAGCCGCGTCGTAGTAGTCGCCGCCTCGCCACTTCGGATCGAGCCGAACCGCGCGACGCCCGACGCTCCCGAGGGCGATCTGCTGCGCAGTGGCCTGCGCACACGCAGCGATCGGCAGGAGCGAGCGCACGGCGTGCGGATAGGTGACGCCCCACTCGAGCACCTGCATGCCGCCCATCGAGCCGCCGATGACGCTCAGCCATCGGTCGATCCCGAGGTGCCTGGAGAGAGCCGCCTGCACGCGGACCATGTCTCGGATCGTCACCGTAGGGAAGCGCGCGCCATAAGGACGTCCGGTCGCTGGTTCGATCGACGACGGACCCGTCGATCCCTGGCATCCGCCCAAGGTGTTCGGGCAGACGACGAAGTACCGCTCGGTGTCGATCGGCAACCCCGGCCCGACCATGCCCTCCCACCACCCGGGCGCGACGTGGCCGGGCATCACCGGCCCTGTGACGTGGCTGTCACCGGTCCAGGCGTGGCAGATCAGGATCGCGTTCGACGCGTCGTCGTCGAGCGAACCCCACGTCTCGTAGGCCACGACGATCTCGTCGAGCGCACCGCCGCCCTCGAGCGTGAAAGGTCGGTCGCGCGGGAGGGTGAGGAACTGACGGCGACCGACGGGATCACCGGGGCGCCACGCACCGGACGCAGGCAGGGGCGGCAGGCTGAGCCGTTCGCTGATGGGGTCTCCCGGTGTCATGTCTCACCTCCCGCGTGCGCGTCGTCGTCATGTGCACATCAGGCGTGAGCCCGGACACTTCGTTGCCGCC
Source organism: Acidimicrobiales bacterium (assembly GCA_035497855.1). Taxonomy (GTDB): domain Bacteria; phylum Actinomycetota; class Acidimicrobiia; order Acidimicrobiales; family DATKAS01; genus DATKAS01. The sequence goes on along the minus strand of DATKAS010000220.1, from coordinate 3,948 downwards.
GGCTCTCGCCGTGTCGGCCACATCCCACACCGTGTCGCTTGATCACGTTGCGGATGGCACCTTGGGTTGTCCGTCCCAGGTTGCCGGACCCTCCGCCCAAAGGCAGGGCCACTCCTGATGCAGTCTGCGAATTGTATCGGCGGCTCGAGCGGCCGGCCAAGGATTCCTCGCCGGCCTCCGCACCGCAATCAACCCCGATATTTGTCGTCGAGGGCGTAGTGGCCTTGGAGGTCGACGATGGCGGCGAAGTCGTCGAAGGCGACGAGCCGGTCGAGGTCGTCGCGCAGCGTGCCCTTCGCACGAAGGATCGCGAGCGAATCGCGGATCGCCTTCGTCGCGGAGAACAGGCCCGAGAGCGGCGAGACGATGAGGTCGAACCCGAGGTCGTGCAGCTCGGTCGGGGTGAGGAGCGGGGTCTTCCCGGTCTCGACCATGTTCGCGACGCGCACGGTCGAGGGCAGCGCTGCCGCGATGATCTCCAGCTCGCCGGCCGACTCCGGTGCCTCGACGAACACGGCATCGACGCCCGCATCCGCCGCCGCCTTGGCACGCTCCAGCGCCTCGTCGAGCCCGACCGCGGCACGGGCATCGGTGCGCGCGGTGACGTGCAGATGGGTGCGACGGTCGACCGCGGCGCGGAGCTTGGCCAGCCAGTCCTCACGCGGCACGACCTGCTTGCCGGCCATGTGGCCACATCGCTTCGGCCACACCTGATCTTCGAGGAAGATGCCGGTCGCTCCGGCCGCCTCCCACAGCTCGACGGTTCGCACGACGTTGAGAGGGTTGCCGTAGCCGGTGTCGCCGTCGACGACGACCATCGTGCCGGGCACGGCACCACACACGCGCCGCGCCACCTCCGCCATCTCGACCTGGGTGAGGTACCCGAAGTCAGGCAGGCCGAGCTGCGTGCCCGACACCGCGTAGCCCGACAGGAACACAGTGTCGAACCCGGCCTCTGCCGACAGCCGCGCCGACAGCGCGTCCCACACACCGGGCATCAGGACCGGCTGCCCGGTCGCCAGCCGAGCCCGCAGGTCGTCGCCCCGCACGGCTACCGAGACGCCTTCATCGGCCGAGGCGCTCTGCCGCGAGCGCCTTGAGGCCCTTGTAGTCGACCTTGCCCGCAGGGCTGCGCCCGATCGTGTCGACCACGACGACGTTGCGCGGGGCCTTGTACGCCGCGAGCGAACCCTTCACGTGCAGGATCACCGCGTCCGCATCGACGTCCCCCGCGCGCCCCCAGGGTTCGACCACCGCACAGATCGTTTCGCCGAAGCGCTCGTCGGGGAGGCCGACGCACACCGCGTCACGAACCGCCGGGTGGAGCTTGAGCACCTCTTCCACTTCCTCGGGGAAGACCTTCTCGCCACCCGTGTTGATGCACACCGAGCCGCGGCCGAGAAGGTGGAGCGTCCCGTCGGGGTTGACCTGCGCCCAGTCGCCGGGGATCGACCACCGCTTGCCCTCGAACTCGCGGAAGGTCGCCGCCGACTTCGCCTCGTCCTTGTAGTAGCCGGCGGGCAGGAAGCCGCTCACTGCGACCATGCCGCGTTCGTCGCTGCCCGGCTCGACACGACGACCATCCTCGGTGAAGACCGCGACGCGCTCGCCGAGCATGAACGCGGCGGTCTCGCTCGCCGAACCCTTCGTCGAGAGCGACGCGCCCATGCCCACGGCCTCACTCGAGCCGAACGAGTCGAACAGCATCACCTGCGGGATGTGCTCGAGCAGCCGCTCCTTCACCTCGTGGCTCCACATGACGCCGGACGAGCTGATCAACGCGAGCGACGAGAGATCCCACTTGCCCGGGTTCGCCTCGAGCGCCTGCACCATGGGGCGCGCGAACGCGTCGCCGACGATGATCAGCGAGTTGACACGCCGCTCCTCGCACGTGCGCCACAGCTCGCCGGCGTCGAACTTGCGATCGGGAAGGGTGACGACCGAGCCGCCGAGGTTCATGGTGATCAGCGAAGAGAACTGGCCGGTTCCGTGCATCAACGGGCACGCCGACATCGTCACGGGGAGCGCGTCGATCGCCGTGCCCCGCAGCCGCTCGCCGGCTTCCGCGGCCGATGCGATCGGCGGGAGGCCGAGCAGCGGCTGCCCACCCGCACCGAGCACGTTGAACAGATCGTCCTGCTGCCACATGACGCCCTTCGGCATGCCGGTGGTGCCGCCGGTGTAGAGCAGCAGCAAGTCCTTCCCGCTGCGACCCCACGGCGCGACCGTGCGGTCGGCGCCCTTCGCCACGACCGATTCGTACGACACCGCCCAATCCGGTCCGTCGCCCGTCTCGTCCTCCACGACGTACCAGCGACGCACCTTCGGCAGCCGGCTGCGGATGCCCTCGAGCAACGTGGTGAACGACGCGTGGAACACGACCGCCTCCGCGTCGGCGTTGTCGAACAGGTAGACGATCTCCTCGGGGCCATAGCGGTAGTTCGTGTTGACTGGAGCGAATCCGCCCTTGAAGGCCCCGACGTACGTCTCGAGGTACTCGACGCCGTTGTAGAGGTACGCGGCCATCTTCGATTGATGGCTGAGGCCCGCCTCGATCATGTCGGCCGCGAACGCGTTCGCTCGGCGGTCGAGCTCCCTCCATGTCGTGACCCGATCGCCGTTCACCTGGCAGGGCGCGTCGGGGATCGCGTCAGCGATCGCCTCGTAGATGTCGGCGAATGTCCAGTCCGTCATGGGGGGGAAAGTTAGGACAGGAGGCGTCGACGGAACGAACGCGTGCCGGTGATCGCGAGCACGAGCGTCGCGAGGAGCAAAGCGCCGTACGTCACCCACGGGGACATGTGCGGCACCTGCGGTGTCAGCGCACCCCGCAATCCCTCGCTCACGTACACGAGCGGGTTGATGAGGACGAAGATCTGCAGCCACCGGATCGCCTCGAGGCTCTTCCACGGGTAGTAGGTGCAGCCGAGGAACATCACCGGGATCACGATGAGCGAGAAGATCAGCGGCACCGTCTGGGGCGCGAACACCGTGCCCAGCAGGAGACCGAGCGACGCTGAAGCGAGGCATGCGAGCGTGAGGACGACGGCGAGCTCGACCCAGCTGTCGACGTGGATCGACGTGACGCTGCGGGCCACGAGCCACACGCACGGAAAGACCATCAGCGCGGCCAGCAGCGCCTGCACTGCACCGAACGCGATCTTCTGGATGGCGACGAGGCTCGTCGGGAGCGGCGCCATCGCGCGGTCCTCGATCTCCTTGCTCACGTTGAACTCGTTGACGAGGGGCAGCGCGACCGATGACACGCCTTGGAACATGATCGAGAAGGCGATGAGCCCGGGCAGCAGGATCGTGCCGTAGCCCGCGACCTTGCCGGCGTTCCCTCCAAAGCCCTGACCGATGCGTGGGAACACATACGCGAACACGAACGCGATCAGGAAGGGCTGCATCACGGTGCGGGCGAAGAACATCCCGAACTGGCGACGGAGGACCGCAGCGTCGCGGACCATGAGGCCCCAGAACGACGACGCGTAGCCGCGAGCCGGCGACGTCGCGACGACCGGCGGTCCGGCAATGACGGTGTCAGTCACGCAGCTCCCTCCCGGTGAGGTTGATGAAAACGGTCTCGAGCGTGGGTTCGGTTGCGGACAGGTCGCGCAAGCCGAACGGCTGCGCGACCGTGACGACGCGCGGCAGCAAACCATCCGAGCCGCGGGTGTACAGCGTGACGTTGCCGTCGCCGCGTTCGACGCGGGCGACACCGTCGAGCTTCTCGAGCGCTGTCGCCGCTTCGGCGACGTCGCCATCGAGGTGCACCTTCACCATCGTCTCCGCTCCCACTGATCGCTTCAAGGCCTCGGGGGTGTCGCAGACGAGCACCTTGCCGTGATCGACGATCGCGAGCCGAGCGCAGAGGAGGTCGGCCTCCTCCATGTAATGGGTGGTCAGCAGGACGGTCGCGCCGGCGCGGTGGAGCTCACCGATCGC